>CAYVBN010000691.1:0-3154 GCA_964449645.1 uncultured Hyphomicrobiales bacterium | reverse complement strand
GCCGCCGTCGTCGGCTACCCGCACGACATCAAGGGCCAGGGCATCTATTGCTATGTCACGCTGATGGCCGGCACCCAATCGAGCGAGGATCTGCGCAAGGAGCTGGTCGCGCATGTCCGCAAGGAGATCGGCGCCATCGCCTGCAAGCCGGGCTCCGCGACCAAGCCGTTCTTCGGCATCGTGCCGCAGATCGTCGACGGCAGCGGCAACGTGATCGAGGGCGCAGGCGAGGGCAACCTCTGCATCGCCGATTCCTGGCCCGGGCAGATGCGCACCGTCTACGGCGACCACCAGCGGTTCGTCGACACGTACTTCAAGACCTATCCGGGCAAGTACTTCACCGGCGACGGCTGCCGGCGCGACGCCGACGGCTATTACTGGATCACCGGGCGGGTCGACGACGTGATCAACGTGGCCGGCCACCGCCTCGGCACCGCCGAGGTCGAGAGCGCGCTCGTCGCCCATCCGAAGGTCTCGGAGGCCGCCGTCGTCGGCTATCCGCACGACATCAAGGGGCAGGGCATCTACGCTTATGTGACCCTGATGGCGGGCGAGAAACCCGACGAGATGCTGCGCAAGGAGCTCGTCCAATGGGTGAGGAAGGAGATCGGCCCGATCGCCTCGCCGGACCTGATCCAGTTCGCGCCCGGCCTGCCGAAGACCCGCTCAGGAAAGATCATGCGGCGGATCTTGCGAAAGATTGCCGAGGACGAGTTCGGCAACCTCGGCGATATCTCGACCTTGGCCGATCCGGCCGTGGTCGACGACCTCGTCACCAATCGGCAGAACCGCCGGGGCGCCTGAGCCGCACAACGGCAGGCGGCCGACCGTCCGGCTGACAAGTTCGGGGCGCGCCCGGGGAACCGGAGCGCCCCGAAACGTTTGTAGCTTCGGATGTCGGCGGGGTGCGCCCATGCGAACAACCCAGATCCCGGCTCTCGTTCTTGTGGCCGCCTCCGGCCTCGCGGGATCGGCCGGCGCGTTCCGGCCGGCCGCGGCAGCCGAGACCGTGCGCTTCGACACGGCCGCCGCCCCCGGCACGATCGTGGTCCGCACCCAGGAACGGCGGCTCTATTTCGTGCTCGGAGACGGACGGGCGGTGCGCTACCCAGTGGGAGTCGGGCGCGCCGGCAAGCAGTGGCACGGCACGTCGCGCGTTGACGGGCAATACCTCAAGCCGGCGTGGTCGCCGCCCGCCGAGGTGAAGCGCGACCATCCGGCGATTCCCAATCTCATCCCGGGCGGCTCGCCGCACAATCCGATGGGCGTGGCCGCACTGACGCTCGCGGGCGGCGAATACGCCATCCATGGGACCAATGCGCCGGGCTCGGTCGGACACTTCGTGTCCTACGGCTGCATTCGCATGTACAACCGCGACATCACCGACCTGTTCGATCGGGTCGAGGTCGGGACCCCGGTGGTGGTGATGCGCTGAGACTCACGCCTCCGGCCTTGGCGCCGGCGGCGCAACGAACACTTCCCCTCGGGAGCGAACGGCCGGGCCCGCGCGGCTCAGAAGTCCGAGCAGATCCCCTTCACGTCCCAGTCGCCGTAGCGAGCGGGATCGAGACCGGAACGACCGTGGAGTTCCTTCGGACGCTCCGCGGCCTGGCGGTCGAGGTCGGCGCGGCGGGCGGCTGCTTCCGCAAGCGCCCGTTCGGCGGCCGGCGTGAGCGGCCGGCGCTCCGCACCTCCCGTCGAGGGTCGATCAGGCGCGGCCGCTGGGCCGGCAGTGTGATCGGTTGTGCGCATGGAGACTTCAAACACCTTTTCTGTGGCGCCGTCATGGCGGCGTGCCGCGGCACGCCGCCGCGCCGATCCGCCGCCCGCTTGAACATGCGCGGATGCCTACCCATGTGCCTCCGCCGAGGCCGGTGAACGGTATCTCGAACGCGGGGAATGGCGATGAACTATCTGCGTACGGCTATTCTGCTTGCGGGCCTGACCGCGCTGTTCATGGGCGTCGGCTATCTGATCGGCGGCCAGAGCGGCGCCGTCATCGCCTTTCTGATCGCCGCGGCGACGAACTTCTTCAGCTACGGGAACGCCGACCGCATCGTGCTCTCCATGCACGGCGCGCACGAGGTGGACGAGCGCACGGCGCCGGAATTCGTCGGCCTCGTCCGCGATCTCGCGCGCCGCGCCAACCTGCCGATGCCGCGCGTTTATCTGATGGACAATCCGCAGCCGAACGCGTTCGCGACCGGCCGGAACCCGCAGCACGCCGCGGTCGCCGCTACGACCGGCCTGCTCGACATGCTCACGCGCGAGGAAGTGGCCGGCGTCATCGCGCACGAGCTCGCGCACGTGCGCAATCACGACACGCTGACGATGACCATCACGGCGACCATCGCGGGCGCAATCTCCATGCTGGCGCAGTTCGGCATGTTCTTCGGCTTCGGCGGCAGCCGCGACAACAACAACGGCGTCGGGCTGATCGGCACGCTCGCAATGGTCATCCTGGCGCCGATCGCCGCCATGCTGGTGCAGATGGCGATCAGCCGTACGCGCGAATACGCAGCCGACGAAATGGGCGCGCAGATCTGCGGCCGGCCGGATTGGCTCGCCTCGGCGCTCGGCAAGATCGACCGGGCCGCGCACGCGATCCCCAACGACACGGCCGAGCAGAGTCCGGCGACCGCGCATCTCTTCATCATCAACCCGCTCTCGGGCGAGCGGATGGACAATCTGTTCTCGACCCATCCGGCGACCGAGAACCGGATCGCCGCGCTGGAGCGGTTGGCGGCCCGCATGGGGCAGGGCGGTTTCGGGCGCTCGGCCTTCGACCCGCAGGCGGAGATGTCGGCGGCGCGCGGGCCGTGGGGCACCGGCGGGCGGCCGCGCGGGCCGTGGGGCTGACGCATTTTCCGGCATGGTGGATACCGGCTCGCCATAGAAAATGCGACCGGACACGGCTCCGAGCGGATCGGGATCTCCCGGCTGAATCAGAAAGCATGCAGCTCGGCGCCCGTCGTGCCATGACGGGCGCCGATGCCGTCTGACAGGTCTCCGATGTCCCAACCGCGTCCTGCCCCGCAATCGCCGCCCGGCCTTCCGGCCCGGCGGGTCGCCGCCGAACTGCTGGAGGGTGTGCTGCGGCGGGGGCGGCCGCTCGATCTCAAGCTCGTGGGCCGCGAAGCGCCGGCGGACCTCG
>CAYVBN010000690.1:0-7269 GCA_964449645.1 uncultured Hyphomicrobiales bacterium | reverse complement strand
CCGGCGACCTGGATGCCGCCGAGCCCCAGCACACGCAATCAGGCGGCATCGGTGGCAGGGCCGTTCAGCCAATCCTACTCCCACGGCATCTGCACGGCGAAGAAGATCGGGTGGCGGCGCTTCGTGAGCGCGTTCACCCGGAACAGCGGGTTGTGCTTGAGATCGCCTTGCATGCCGGCAAACTCGCCGAACGGACCTTCGTCGGCCGTCCACCCGTTCGGCAGCAACTCGCCTTCCAGCACAATCTCTGCGTGCGCCGGCACCAGCACGTCGACGGTCTTGGCGCGCACCATTTCGAGCGGCTCGCCGCGCAGCCCGCCCGCGATGTGCATCTCGTTCAGCCCGGCCGGCGCCTTGTAGGCGGCCGCCATGTGCTCGAAAACATGGACGCCGACCGCGACCGCGATCGGCAGCGGTTCGCCGCGATCGAACCTCGATTGATAATAGCGGCGCAGATCCGAGGCCGTGAACAGGTCGATGCCCAGCTCACGGCGCGTGCGGAACATCATCCGGTAGCAGCCCGCATTGGGACCGAGCTGGGCGTCGTTGGCGAATGCAACGCCGGCGGAAATATAGGGCCCGCCGTCCTTTTCATGCATGAACGGGATCGGCAGCGCGGTGAGATCGACGTCGTCGCCGGTGACGACGACCTCCTGGCATGCACCAGTGTCGACCGTCTCGGGTGCGATCGGACGTCCGACGGCTGCGGCAAATCGCGCACCGAGCTCGCTTTCCTTCCAGCCGAGCGCAGATGCGAGCCTGGCGCGCGTCCAATAAAGCCCGCCGACGACCGGGATGTCGTAGCCCTCGACGGTTTCGCACAGCACGGCGGCCGGCGCCTTGCCGCACAGCGCGGTGATGTGCTCCGGCCGAATGACGCGTTTGGCGCGGCGCAGATGCCCCGCACGCTCCATGCGCGCCAGCATGGTGCGGAAGTCCTCGTTGGTCCGTCCGGCCCGCATCGTCGCGCGCTCCCGATCGCTCGCGCTGTCATGCTAAGATTAGGATGATGGAACAGCCCGGCATTCCGGGCAAGCAACATCTGCGCGGCGCGGGTGCTGCGCACCGCCGCACGTGCTTCGCGCATCGGTCTGCTCAAAAGATATGCGGCGTGTGCCCGATAAATCGCATACGCGCGTGAACTTCACGCACGACCTGCGGCGAATTGCAGTTGCGAAGGTCGCGAATTCAAAGATACTATGGTCTCGTTTATAGTCCCACCGAGATTGCCTATGCGCCGGACTGCGGACAATATCGACCGGCAAAGCCTGCGCGGCTTTCTGCACATGGTTGAGACCGACTATCCGGACGAGTTGCTGCGTATTCGGCAGCCGGTCGATCAACGTTTCGACATGACGGCGATCGTGTTCGAGCTGGAACGGGCGGGCAGAAACCCGGTCGTCGTGCTCGAAAAGGTCGACGGATTCGAGATTCCCGTCGTCACCAACGTGGCGGCGAACCGCAAGCTGCTCGCCGCCTGTCTCGGCGTCGAGCCGCGCGACCTGCCGACGGCGTTTCGCGAGCGCTGCCAGAAATACATCCCGTGCGAGACAGTGTCGCAGGCAGCCTGGAACGACATCGTCATCGAGGATAACGATGTCGACCTCACCAAGCTGCCCATTCCGCTGCAGTTCACGGTCGACGGCGCCCCCTATGTGACGGCCGGGCAGATTTCTGCGCGCGATCCGGTGACCGGCGTCGACACGACCGGTTTTCATCGGCTGATGCTCAAGGGCAGGAACAAGTTCGGCGTGTCGCTGCACTCACGCCGCCGCATGTACGAATTCCACCGCCGCGCCGAGGAGCAGGGCAAATCACTGCCCGCCGTCATCACCATCGGCACGCACCCGCTGCATTACATGGGCTCGATGGTCTACGCCTATCCGCCGAACGTGCGGAAATTCGAGATCATCGGCGGGCTGTTCGGCGAACCGTATCGCCTGGCGCGCTGCGGCATCGACGATCTGGAAGTGCCGGCCGGCGCCGAGATCATCATCGAAGGCGAAATTCTCGCCGGCGTGCGCGAACCCGAAGGCCCCTTCGGCGAGTTCACCGGCTACGCCTCCTATCGCAGCACCCAGAACGTCTTCGTCGCCAAGCGCATTCGCATGCGCGGCGATGCCATGTATCAGGCCGTCACGTCGGGCATGTCCAAGGACCACATCCTAGTCTCGTGCATCACCCGCGAAGGCGAAATCCTCAACGCGCTGCGGCGCAACCTGCCGAACGTCCGCGCCGTGCACGTGCCGCACACGACCTGCGGCGCCTTCATGGCGTTCATCTCGATGAAGAAGACCGCCGACGGCGAGCCGCAGATGGCCGTCATGGCGACGCTCGGCACCGAGCTCTATACGAAATACGTGATCGTGGTCGACGACGACGTCGACATCTTCGACATGAACGACGTCATGTGGGCGGTGGCGACCCGCGTCCGGGCGGAGAAGGACATCTTTTTCATCCCCGGCGCCAAGGCGGCCATTCTCGATCCGACGTCCGATCCCGAGAACTTCACCGTCACCAAGATGGGCATCGATGCGACACGGCCGTCGGGCCGCGACTTCGCCGAACGCCTCGTCATCTCGGAAGACCAGCGCGAGCGGGCGCGCAGGATCCTGTCTGGCGCGGGACTTGCTTTGTAAGCGCAGGGAAACAGACCCAGGAAAGCAGTCCGAGGAAAGCAGTTCCAGGAAAGAAAACAAAAACAAAACAAGTCAGATGAACGGAGGAGGAACATGAGACACGTCGGCCGCCTCGCTTCATTCGCGGTCCTTGCGCTGTGCACGGCCTTCGCCGGCGCCGCACAGGCAGAAACCAAGGTCCGCTTCTCGCTCGACTGGATTCCCGGTTCGGTGCACGCGCCGTTCTTCATCGCCTACTACAAGGGCTACTACAAAGCCGAGGGCCTCGACGTCGCGATTGATCGCGGCAAGGGCTCGGTCGGCCTCGTCCAGCAGCTCGCCGCCGGCGTCTACGACATGGGCTATCCGGACATCAGCGTGCTGACCGAATTCAACGCGAAAAACCCGGACAAGGCGTTCCCCGAAGTGATGATGGGCTACGAGCAGGCGCCTGCCGCCGTCGTCGTCCTCAAGGAGAGCGGCATCACGACGCCCAAGCAGCTCGAAGGCCACGTGCTCGGCGCTGCGGCGAATGACGCGACGTTCAAGCTCTTCCCGACCTTCGCGCAGCACGCCAAGTTCGACATGGAAAAGGTGAAGGTGCAGTACATCGACCCGAAGCTGCGCGAGACGCTGCTCGCCAAGCGGCAGGTCGATGCCATCATCGGGCAGGTCTTCAACACCAAGCTCGAGCTGAAAGCCAAGGGCGTCGATCCGGGCCAGGTCGTTCCGTTCCTTTATCGCGACTACGGTCTCGACCTCTACGGCAACGGCCTCGCGGCTTCGGCCACGTTCCTCAAGGAGCACCCCGACGCAGTGAAGGGGTTCGTGCGCGCCACCCTCAAGGGCGTACGCGACATGGTGGCGAATCCCGAGGAAGCCGTGCAGATGACGCTCAAGTTCGAGCCTCTGCTCAACGCCGACATCGAGCGCGACCGGCTGAAGCTGGCGATGGAGTGCTGCATCATCACGCCCAACGTGCTCAAGCACGGCTTCGGCGCGGTCGACAAGGCGCGCCTCGACCGCGGCATCGGCATCCTGGCGGCAAGCTACAAGCTGCCGCGCACGCCGAAAGCGGACGAGGTGTTCGATTCCGCCTATCTGCCGCCGGAGAAGGACCGGATGGTGAAGTAACGCGGCCGTCTTCCGCCATCGGTCGCGGTGCGATGAGCTATATCGAAATCGAAGATGTCGATCTGCGCTATGGAGGGCATTCCGGTGCCGACAAGGGCGCCGGAACGCTCGCGCTGCAGAACGCCAATCTGTCGATCGGGCGCAACGAGTTCATCGCCATCGTCGGCCCCAGCGGCTGCGGCAAGTCGACGCTGCTCAAGCTGATTTCCGGGCTGGTCAGGCCGTCGCGCGGCAGCGTTCGCGTCGACGGCGAGGAGGTCAAACGGCCGCTCAAGAACGTCGGCATGGCGTTCCAGAACTCCACGCTGCTGCCGTGGCGCAACGTGCGCGACAACGTGCTGCTGCCGCTCGAGATCGTCGAGCCTTACCGCAGCCAGCCGAAAAGCCTGATGGCGGAGAAGCGCAAGCGCGCGGACGAGCTTCTCGCAACCGTCGGCCTCGTCGATTTCGGCGACCGCATGCCGTGGCAATTGTCCGGCGGCATGCAGCAGCGCGCGCAGCTCTGCCGCGCCCTCATCCACCAGCCTTCGATCCTGCTGCTCGACGAGCCGTTCGGCGCGCTCGATGCGTTCACCCGCGAGGAACTGTGGGGCGTCCTGCAGACGCTCTGGATGACGCGCCCGTGCACGGTGATCCTGGTGACGCACGAGCTGCGCGAAGCCGTCTATCTCTGCGACACCGTTTATGTTGTCAGCCCGCGGCCCGGACACGTGGTCGCATCCAGCACGGTGCCGTTCGAGCGGCCGCGCACGCTCGACATGACTTTCCAGTCGGACTTCGTCGATCTGGTGCACGCCTGCCGCCACCACATCCATCCGGGGAATGCCGCGTGAAACGGGAAACGATCGAACGCCTGGCGCCGTGGGTGACGACTCTGCTGCTGCTCATTGTGTGGCAACTCGCCGTGATGGCGTTCCACATCGAAAGCTTCGTGCTGCCAACCCCCATCGAGGCGATCTGGCAGATTTACGTCAATCGCTCTGCGCTGTTCCAGCACGGGCTGGCGACGCTCGTCACGACGGTCATCGGCTTCGCCATCGCGGTCGTGTTCGGCCTGCTGCTCGGGATTCTGGTCGGCTCGTTCCGGCTCGCCTATGTCTCGCTCTATCCGGTGCTCATCGGCTTCAACAGCGTGCCGAAGGCGGCCCTCGTTCCGGTGCTGGTCATCTGGTTCGGCGTCGGCACGGTGCCGGCGGTGATCGCAGCCTTCCTGCTGTCGTTCTTCCCGGTCGTGGTGAATGTCGCGACCGGCTTTGCCACCATCGAGCCGGAGCTGCTCGACGTTCTGCGCGTGCTCGGCGCGACCCGCCGCGACATGATCCTGAAGATCGGAATTCCCCGCTCCCTGCCCTACTTCTTCGCCTCGCTGAAGATCGCCATCACGCTGTCGTTCGTCGGCACGGTCATCGCCGAGATCATTGCCGGCAACAACGGCATCGGCAATGTGATGCTGATCGCGAGCTCGAACTTCAACGTCCCGCTGGTGTTCGCCGCCCTGCTGGTCGTCGGCGTCATGGGCGTCGGCATGTACGCGATCTTCGCCGTGCTCGAGACGCGCTTCACGTCCTGGTCGGTGCGCGGAGCAGGCGTGGAGCACGCGATCGGGGGGTGAAGATCACAACCTAATTTCAAAGATTTGACCGCTCTGGGCAGCATAGCCCGCGCAGCAGCCTGCTCCGGCTTCGCGCCTGAACTTGAGTCGGCTTGCCGAGCCGTAGCTCGCGAAGATTGGTGGGATTGGTGGGCGCACAAGGACTCGAACCTTGGACCCGCTGATTAAGAGTCAGCTGCTCTACCAACTGAGCTATGCGCCCGAACCACGGGGCTCGTTTCTGCGAGCGCCGGTCGTTTAGCAAAGCCGCGCCGCAGTGTCCAGTGAACCGACCCGCGGGCGGAGACGCGGCCGGTTCGGCCCCTCGGCGATCCGCAAGACCCTCACCGATTTACGAGGTCGAGGGCGCAACGCCGTGCCGGACCTTGGAAATCCGCATTGTCGCGGCCCCGCACGGATGCCCCCTGCCGCAGTGTCCAGCGAACGGACAGCGGATAGGCAAATCGCCCGCGGGCCTGCCGGGATCCGCAAGGGTCCAATCGCCGTGCAAGGCCTGCAGAGCGCAATAGCGCAGCGTATTGCGCCATCGCGGATGCGGCGGAATACGCTGCGCTAGTCCGCCCTGCCCGAGCGCCACACCCCCGGTGCACTCTCCCGCCCTGCGCGTCCGCGAGGCTCGCCGCATCATCGGCCCGCAGTTCCCAAACGAAAGCCGCCGGGGGGACGGCCCCGGCGGCTCGCGGCGGATGGTGATCGCTGGGGGTCGGGGAGGCGTCAGGGCGCGACCACCGGATCCGCGTCGGAGAGCTCAGTCGGCTTGGCCGCGCGCGCCCATGTCGCCGCGCTCGCCGCCACCGCGATGAGCGCGCCACATGGCGAAATGGCGCTGATGCGGCCTCATTGCCCGCGACAGCACGACGAACCGGCGCTTCTGCGCGTCGTCGAGGCTCTTGTAGAGCGGCTCGGCCGCATCGGCGAGTTGCTTCAGGGCGGTGCCGGTCTGCGTGAGATTGTCGGCGCGGCGCGCGAGCCGCTCGATCGGGTCGCCACCACGGTCCTGGCGCTGCTCGCGCGCCTCGCGGCGCGCGCCGGCGCGGTCGGTGCGCAGCTTGGCGAAATCCCGGTAGGCCTTCTCGAAGGCTGGCCAGTTCTTCTCCTGATCGGGCGTCAGCTTGAGCCCGGTCTTGAGGGCGGCGACACGTGCGTCGAGGAACGCGCCCCGATCCTCGGGCGTCGGCTGAAAGCGGTGACGCGCGGCGCGCTCGGGCGCGCCCGGTCCCTGCGGAGTGGTGGACGTCTGTTGTGCGTAGACGAGCGAGGTGCCGGCGATCGCAAGCGCGGCAGTGCCGGCGAGAAGGGACTTCAACATGGCCACCTCCAAAGGCGTGTGTTGGTGATGAAAGTAGAAGACAAGAACAACAAGCCAGCAAGTTAAACTTAGGTAACATTACACGGCTGTAATATTTGCGAATGAACAAGTATTCAACTTTGCGCCACAGATGTGATGACCTGGACAAAAGAATTCACCTGAGATCTTCAAGCAGCCGGAGGCGCGCCGCATCGCTCCGGCACGCTGTCGGTCGTCAGGCCGTCGCGCGCGCTGAAGGACGCGAAGAGATTCGTTTTGCGAAATGCCGATCGATCTCGCGCATGAGAGCGAGCGCAACGCGCCTTTGCGAAAGGGCTCAGCAGCGCGTCGGAGCGGTGAGTCTTGTCAGGACCGACGAGCCGTTCGCGAAGCGGAGTTGCAGGACATCGGCTGGTGGATACCGGTCTTGCGAAAGATCGCGCTCCAACTCGATGAACCGGCGCATGATCTTTTCGGCGAACCGGCCCCACTTCGCCGGATCAGGCGCTAGAGCCGGCGGGCGAGCGCATGCGCTTCGTTGATCGCATGGCGCAGGCGCCGCGGCGCGTAAGCATCGCCGATC
The DNA here is from genome assembly GCA_964449645.1 of uncultured Hyphomicrobiales bacterium. Taxonomy (GTDB): domain Bacteria; phylum Pseudomonadota; class Alphaproteobacteria; order Rhizobiales; family Xanthobacteraceae; genus CAYVBN01. The sequence continues at coordinate 34 of CAYVBN010000690.1, read as the reverse complement.
GTCCAGATGTTTGAAATCCCCGCCCCGCGCAAGC
>CAYVBN010000689.1:0-4433 GCA_964449645.1 uncultured Hyphomicrobiales bacterium | reverse complement strand
CCCGCCGAGACCGGCCCGAAGTGTGCGCGCGTGCCATCGGCGAGCACGGCGTCGATCGAGAGCACGTTGTCGCGCGGCGGCCCATAGCGCAGCGAGCGCGCGCCGCACGAATTGTTCCCCGCCATGCCGCCCAGCGTCGCGCGCGAAGCGGTCGAGATGTCGACCGGAAACCACAGGCCGTGCGGCTTGAGCCGACGGTTGAGCTCATCGAGCACGATGCCGGGCTCGACCGTACAGCGCCGGCCCGCGACATCCACATCGAGCAGTCGGTTGACGTATTTGGAGCAATCGACGACGAGCGACTCGTTGACCGTCTGACCGCTCTGCGACGTGCCGCCGCCGCGCGGCAGGACCGTCACGCCCTCCGCACGCGCGATCGCCAGCACGCGCTCGGCCTCTTCGATCGAGCGCGGTGCAACGACGCCGAGCGGCGTCATCTGGTAATGCGATGCATCGGTCGCGTAGCGGCCACGCGTGAAAGGATCGAAGGCGACGTCGCCCCTCACCTCGGCGCGAAGACGGCGCTCCAAGCCGGGCAGCACCTTGGCGCCCATGGTCATCCCTCGTCCGCGCGCGATCGATCAGGGCGGCGGATGGGCGTCGCCGTCAATGCCATGCATCGGTTCATAACGTTAACGCGCACAGAGAAGCCATCCGCGCCTTTCGTGGGACGAAGCCCATGCCAAGAGGCTTGACTGACTGTCGCATTCGTCCTTCATGGCGGCAAGCCGCGCGCCCGAGCGCGCGCCCCCCTCGAATTTCCCCAGCCCCCCGATCTGCGAGCGGGCAGGGATTCGAGACCGAAGTCGAAGGAAACCATGATGTCCAAGAATTCCTCGCGCGTTGCCGGGCGCCAATTCCTGCAGATTCCGGGGCCGTCGCCTGTGCCGGACCGGATTCTCCGGGCGATGGACACGCCGATCATCGATCACCGCGGTCCCGAGTTCCAGAAGCTCGCCAAGGGCGTGCTCGAGGGCATCAAGACGATCTTCAAGACCACCAATCCGGTGATCATCTACACGGCGACCGGCACCGGCGCCTGGGAAGCGGCGCTCGTCAACACGCTCTCGCCGGGCGACCGCGTGCTGATGGTCGAGACCGGCCAGTTCGCCACATTGTGGAAGAACATGGCGACGAAGCTCGGGCTGCAGCCCGAATTCATCACCACCGACTGGCGGGTCGGCGCCGATCCGGCGGCCGTCGAAGAGCATCTGCGCCGCGACAAGAACCGCGAGATCAAGGCGGTCTGCGTCCTGCACAACGAGACCTCGACCGGATGCCTGTCTTCCATTGCGGACATCCGCAAGGCGATCGACGCCGCGCAGCACCCGGCGCTGCTCATGGTCGACACCATTTCCTCCCTCGCCTCGACCGACTATCGCCACGACGAATGGGGCGTCGACGTCAGCGTCGGCGGCGCCCAGAAAGGCCTGATGCTGCCGCCCGGCATGTCGTTCAACGCGGTGAGCGACAAGGCGCTCGCGGCCGCCAAGACCTCGAAACTGCCGAAGTCGTTCTGGTCGTGGGACGACATGCTCAACATGAACAAGGTCGGCTTCTTCCCCTATACGCCGGCGACGCAGATGCTGCAGGGCCTCGCCCACGGCATCGCCATGCTGCACGAGGAAGGGCTCGACAACGTCTTCGCCCGCCACGACCGCCTGGCGGAGGCGACGCGCCGCGCCGTGCGCGCCTGGGGCCTCGAGATCATGTGCCGCGATCCGAAATACTATTCGCCGACCATCACGGCGGTGATGCTGCCCGAGGGGCACGACGCCGACGCCTTCCGCAGCCTCGCGCTCGAGCACTTCAACATCGCCTACGGGGCAAGCTTCGGACGCTATTCGGGCAAGTATTTCCGCATCGGCCACCTCGGCGATATCAACGACGGCACGCTGATCGGCGCGCTGGCGGCGACCGAGATGGCGCTCGCGCTCGCCGGAATCCCGCATCGCAAGGGCGGCGTGCAGGCGGCGATGGACTACATCGTCTCGGCCCACGCCCAGCCGGCGCGCGCGGCCGCCGAGTAGCGCATATTTTATCTGCGTCGATCTGCTCCGCCGTGGAATTGAATTCTCCCGCCGTTCAGGCGGGAGAATTTTGCATGCCGCGCGCCGACCCGGTTTTCCCGAACAAAATCAGCCGCATGAGTGATGCCGGACGGGGATTTTCCCGACCCGGACGACTAACGCCCATTGCCGGCGCGCGACGGATTTGGCGGCGGAATGCCGGCAGGAAATGAGAATCTTCCAATTCGGCAGATATCCGTAGAATCTTTCCTGCGAGAAGCGACCGATATTTGGAATTCAAAGAAATAATATGCCCTCTCATATTAGGGGGCATGAGCGAGCATTCTTCCGCGCCCGGTCAGGGCAAAGGCGCCGTCCTCGTCGAGGACCTGAGTTTTTCGCACGGCGCCGTACGGGTGCTCGACGCGATCTCGTTCCGGGCCGCACCCGGCGAGCACATCGCGCTCATCGGCCATTCGGGGGTCGGCAAGTCGACCCTTCTGCATGTGCTGGCCGGCGTCTACAAGCCGCGCAGCGGCCGAGTCCTGATTGACGGCGAAGCTGTCGTCTCCCTGGCGCGCAAGCCGGTGCTGATGTTCCAGCGGCCGGCATTGCTGCCGTGGCTGACGGCCTATGAAAACGTCATGGTCCCGCTGCGTTTCTCCGGACTGCTGCGCCGGGACCCGGCGGCTGCCCGGGCCCGCGTCGAGTCGCTCATTCAGCAGGTCGGCCTGACGGAACGCGCCGACGCGCGGCCGGCCGATCTCTCGGGCGGTCAGCAGCAGCGCGTGGCGCTTGCCCGCGCGCTCGCCGGCGAGCCCTCGGTGCTTCTGCTCGACGAGCCGTTCTCCGCGCTCGACACCGAAATCCGCGCGGGGCTCCGGCGCGACATCCGCAACCTCGCCAAGGCGAGCGGCGTCACGCTCGTCACCGTGACACACGACCTCGCCGACGCGGCAGCACTCGCCGACCGCGTTCTCGTGCTGGGCGGAAGCCCGGCTACCATCAAGGACGACTTCGCGTTGGATGCGGATCCCGAGCATCGGCTCCGCACGCGCCTGGCGCATTTGCGCGCCGCCGCCTGACGCGGGCTCCGATTTCAGGATTGGTCGATGACGATGTCGAGCCGGCATTTCTTTGGTTGTTCCTGCTGCACGCCTCTGCAGGGCGAAGGTGTGACGCGGCGCGACACGCTCGATTATCTGGCGCGCGGCGGCCTCGCGGCCCTGATGGCGACCAGCACCTTCAAGGCGGCGCGCGCGGAGCCGACCGATGACGTCGTGCGCATCGGCTATTTGCCGATCACAGACGCGACCGCGCTGCTCGTCGCGCACGCCAAGGGCTATTTCGAGGACGCGGGCCTCAAGGTCGCGCCGCCGACCCTGATCCGGAGCTGGTCGGCGCTGGCGGAAGGCTTCGCCGCCGGCAAGTTCAACATCACGCACCTGCTCAAGCCGGTGCCGGTGTGGATGCGCTACAACAACCGCTTCCCCGTCAAGATCATGGCATGGGCGCACACCAACGGCTCGGCCATGGTCGTCGGCGGCCAGAGCGACATCCACGATTTCAGAGATTTGGGCGGCAAGCAGATCGCGGTGCCGTTCTGGTATTCGATGCACAACATCGTGCTGCAATACGCATTGCGCAAATCCGGGATCACACCTGTGATCCGGGCACAGGGGGAGGCGCTCGCCGCCAACGAATGCAACCTCCAGGTCATGGCGCCGCCGGACATGCCCGCAGGGCTCGCCGCCAAGAAGATCGACGGCTATATCGTCGCCGAGCCGTTCAATGCGCTGGGCGAACTCAAGGCCGGCGGCCGCATGCTGCGCTTCACCGGCGACATCTGGAAGAACCACCCATGCTGCGTCCTCTGCATGCACGAGGAGGTGGTGAGCAAGAAGGCGGAATGGACGCAGAAGGTCATGAACGCGCTGGTTCGGGCCGAAATCTATGCGTCTTCGCACAAGGCCGAAGTCGCCAAGCTGCTGTCGAAGGACGGCGATGGCTACCTGCCCTTGCCCGCGCCCGTGATCGAACGAGCGATGACCTATTACGACGTGGCGTTCTACGGCGAGAGCGGGGCCATCCGCCATCCGGACTGGCATATCGGCCGCATCGAGTTCCAGCCCTGGCCCTATCCGTCGGCGACCAAGCTGATCGTCGGGGCGATGAACGACACGCTGGTCGGCGGGGACACGACCTTCCTCAAGCAGCTCGATCCGGAATTCGTCGCGAACGATCTCGTGAACTACGATTTCGTCCGCAATGCGATGAGCAAATTTCCCCAGTGGAAGGACGACCCGAGCGTCAATCCGAGCGACCCGTTCAACCGCACCGAGGTTCTGGCGCTGTGAGCATCGACCTTTCAATCGACTTCGAGCAGGTCACGCCGCGCCACCGTGCGGACGCCGCGACGCGAAG
>CAYVBN010000688.1:0-1666 GCA_964449645.1 uncultured Hyphomicrobiales bacterium | reverse complement strand
CCTCCGGCTCGCGCACATCGATGCTGTCCACGCCGAGAGCCGCCATGGCGGCGAGATCGGTGGCGCGCAGCCGATAGCCGCTCTGTCCCAGCAGCTCGTGACGGCCGGCATCGATGCCGGTCAACAGGATGCCGTCCCCGGGCGCCACGGGGGCGACCGCCATGGTGTTTTGGCCTTGCAGGATCACGGCCTCGGATGGCGCCACCGCATCGGCCTCGGGCGGGAGCGGCTCGCCCGACTGGATCGGGACCGCCGCGATCGGCGCGGGTGCGAAAGGCCCGGCATCGACAGTCGCCTCGGAGGACACGGCCCAGCCATCGCACAGCGCGACCGGGGCGGCCGGACTGGCCGCGGGCGCTCTCACGTCGGCGGCGAGAACGCGTCCGGATGCGGAATCGAGCGCCATTCGCCGTGGCTCGACCGGCAGGACCAGCCGGTCGATTCGGGCGAGCACATCCGCCACGGGAGTGAGCCGCTCGATGCGCTGCGGGCCGGTCCGGGGAGCCATCATCGGGGTATCTGGCGGGGCCCGCCCGCCCGGGTCAAGCGGCCGCGCGGCTCGATGCCGACGCCGCCGGGGACGCCGTGACAGGCCGAGGCCGGGGTGCTAGCGAGGCCCCATGGCCGCAACCACGATCGACCTGCGCGGGCTCAAATGTCCGCTGCCCGCCCTCAAGACCCGCAAGGCGCTGTCGCGCCTTCCCTCGGGCGACCGGCTCGTCGTCACCTGCAACGACCCGCTCGCCGAAATCGACATCCCCAATCTGCTCCGCGAAACGGGCGATCACCTCGAGCAAAGCAGCCGGGATGGCGATTCGCTCGTGTTCCATATCCGCAAGCGCTGAGGCGGGGCGCGATCGGCCGCCTCTTCATTGGTCCGACAGGCCGAGCCAGTTGACGACGGGCCGCCATTTGGCGACTTCGCTCTCGACGAACTTGTTGAAGGTCTCGGCGTCCATCGGCTCCGTCGTCAACCCGTCCTGGCGCAGCCGTTCCTGCACTTCCGGCTCCGCCATGGCGGCGACGATCTCGCGATTGATCTGCCCGACGATTTCCTTGGGCAGCCCTGCCGGCCCGGCGAGCGCAAACCAGTTCGTCGTCACGAGCTCCGGATAGCCGAGCTCCTTGAAGGTCGGCACGTCCGGATAGTCAGGGATGCGCGCGCTTCCGGTGTGCGCGAGCGGCACGAGGCTGCGGGCGCGGATCGCTCCCGACGCGGACGACAGGGTCTGGGAGGAGAAGGCGATGTGGCCGCCCAGCAGATCCATCAAGCCCTGCGAGGCGCCCTTGTAGGGGACGTGCTCGATGCGGATCCCAGCTTTGTGGGCAAAAAGCTCGGCAACGAGCTGTCCGTTGCTCCCGACGCCCGAGGACGAGTAGGTCAGCGGCCTCGCGTTTCGTTTGGCGTAGGTGATGAAGTCCGAAAGGTTGTCGACGTCCATGTTCGGGTTGACGACCAGGACGATCGGGGAGCCCGCGATATAGGCGATGTTGGTCAGCTCCCGAACCACCGACCCCGCTTTCGGGTTGATGATCGGCGCGATGACGTTCAGCGACAATGTGGTGATGACGAAGTTGTAACCGTCCGGGTCCGTGTCGGCGATCGACTGCACGCCGACGAGGCCTCCTGCACCGACACGGGTCTCGACGAAGAATTGCTGGCCGA
>CAYVBN010000687.1:0-9262 GCA_964449645.1 uncultured Hyphomicrobiales bacterium | reverse complement strand
TCCGGCCGATCGGCGCGAAGCTCAATGCCTCACGCCGACTTCGCCAGCGGCGGCAGGTCGGCAAGCTCGGCCTCGTAGGCCGCATCCATACGCGGCTGCAAGCCGTGCTTGGCCAGTTCCTGGGCGAACATCGTCCGGATGATCGGCTTTTCGTCGGCGTAGTCGATCTGGTCGCCGCCGATCCGCCGGCTGATCCAGGCCTTCGGCACGCCCTGCGAATTGCGGATCGACACGACCTCGTGCTTGAAGGCCAGATAGCGCGCCGGCGTGGTGCCGGTGTTGAAGTGCTGGTGGAACCACATGTTCGGCGGCACGATCATGGTGCCGACCTGCCAATCGTAGCGGCGCGGCTCCTCGCCCTCCGGCCACATCAGCGAATAGCCCTCGCCGCTGAGGATGATGACGTGGGCGCCAGGACCGTGGCAGTGCCCTTTCTTGTAGGTCCCGATCGGAAACTGCGAAATGTGGCTGTTCATCGAGCCTTTCGCCATGTTGAAGCGGATGTGGCCGCCTCCTGCCCCGCGCTCCTTGGCGCTGATGAGCGGGAGATTGACGGCGTCGGCGACGAAGTTCGTCTGCAGCAGAAGGCCCTTCTGCTCGCCCTTGGCGCTGAAATAATCCGGCTCGCCCGAAAAGCGGCTCTTGAAGTCGTGCTTGGTGTTGAAGACGAAATCCGGGTCCTCATAAAGATTGATCACCGGCGGCGCATTGGTGACCGCCACATAGCGGGCCGGCTCCTTGCCCGAGCCGTTGAAGTGCTGGTGCCAGGTGTTGAGCGGAATGGCGAACAGCGCCCCGGCCTTCCATTCGAACGTGATGCGCTGTCCGGCATCGTTCCAGACGGTGGTGGACCCGCGGCCCTCGAGGACCAGGATCATCTCCTCGAAGAGCTGACGCTGGGGCGCGAGCTTCTTGCCGGCGGGAATCTCGCAGACGTAGCAGTCGTTGGACGTGCGCGAGGCCTCGTGGTTGATGAAAACTCCGTAGCCCTCGCGCCGGGCCCATGGCTTGAGCTCGACCGTCCGCAGGTTGGGGACGTAATGGGCGCTGATGATGTCCAGGCCCTCCTCGCGCACCCAGCGCGTGTAGGGCGTGTCCTTCTCGGTCGCGAACTTCTTTGCCAATTCTTCGGAAACGATGGCGTTCTTGGCCATTCTTCAACTCCTCCGGCTTCGCTGGCGCATGATCCGGCGAAGCGGAAGCGGTTCGCCGAGAGATCATGCGCAAATTCATTATTTTAGAGCGCGGTCGGGCGCAAAACCGGTACCCACTTTTGCGGATCGCGTTCCGGTGTCTTCCGAGCCTGTTGCGTACCGCGCCTCGGCGTTTTGGGCAATCGTCCCACGCGGCCATGCGCACCGGGATCGCACGCGCGCCCGGCTTCCGGGACCGGCCGGAAACCCTTGCGCGGCCGTCATTTCCGCATATCGGTCGTATGAGCGCGCGCCAGGCGAATGCGTGCGGGCGTGCCGGTGAGAGGCCGCCCGCCCCCATGCCTCACGGAACAGATCGGGTGCCGCCTACTCGGCGGTCGCGGCCGGCGCAGACTTGCGGCGTCGGTTCAGGGTCTCGAGCGCGTGATCGGCGCGCCGCCGGCACTCCTCGTGCAGGCGCTCGAGTTCCTGGTCGGAGAGATCTTCGGCCGTAGCGAGACGATTTTTCGCGCCGTCGACCACGAAGATGAGCTCGGCCAGCTTGATCTGCAGCGCCAGCGTATCGCGGTTCTGGGTGTTCTGGATGAGGAACACCATCAGGAAGGTGACGATCGTCGTCGCCGTGTTGATGACGAGTTGCCAAGTGTCGCTATAGCCGAACAAGGGGCCACTGACGCCCCAGATCAGAACCAGGACGACCGCGAGCAGAAACGCCGACGGCTTCCCCGCGAGATGCGCGGTCTCGGTGGCGAACCGCGAAAACAGCCCATGCACCCCGTGCCCGCTTTCCCGATCGGGAGTCGACGGCCGGCGCGAGAAAGATTTCAGCAATTGTTCGCTCGACATGGCGAAAGACCTCGCAAGTCTATCGGCAAGGGCCGACAACCGACCGTCGTACCGCATCGGTCCCGGCACGACGCTCGACAACGGAACATTTCACCGCCCGAATTGGTTTCATCTGTCGGGCGGCTCGCGCCGCAACGATAGAGGGAGAACGGCCATGCTCGGTTGGGCTCTGACCTTCCTGATCATCGCCATTGTGGCGGCCGTATTCGGTTTCGGCGGTATCGCCGGAACGGCCATCGAGATCGCGAAGATCATCTTCTTCGTGGCCATCGTGCTGTTCCTGATCTCCGCGGTCGTCGGGCTCTTCAGAGGCCGTGCGCCACGCGCACCTTGAGTGCCCGCGGCATGAACCCTGCTTTTTGAGGAAAGAGCAGGGAGGAACACCGATCAGAAAGAACGTCGTTCCGAAGAAGGCCCGTTTGCAATGCAAAGCCACGCGCAATCGCCCGGCCAGGTGGCCGGGCGATTTGCTTTCGTGTTCGTGAACGGCTGAAGCGGCGATGCCCAGACAACCGAAGCGGCGCGCTCAGACGCGCCCGCCGCCGGCCATCACCGCGCGGGTCGTGTGGTCGGGACCGAAGTCGTCGATGCTGTCGATCGACAGCAGCTCGGCCAAGCGCGTGCGGGCGCGGTTGACGCGGCTTTTGATCGTGCCGACCGCACAGCCGCAGATGTGCGCCGCCTCTTCGTAGGAGAACCCGGACGCCCCGACGAGAATGAGCGCCTCGCGCTGGTCTTCCGGCAACTTGGCGAGCGCGGCGCGAAACTCCTCGAACTCGACCCGGCTGTTCTGCTCGGGATGCGACTTCATGCTTTCGGCGTAGCTGCCGTCGGTATCTTCGACCTCGCGGCGACGCTTGCGATATTCCGACCGGAAGAGATTGCGCAGGATCGTGAACAGCCAAGCGGTCATGTTGGTGCCCGGCTGGAACGAATCGATGTTGGCGAGCGCCCGCAGCAGCGTCTCCTGCACCAGGTCGTCGGCCCGATCGACGTCTCCGCACAGCGAAATCGCGAAGGCGCGCAGGCTGGGCACTGCGGCCAGAACGGCTTCCCGCACTGAGGGATCCAAGGTCATTCGGCCTGTCCCTTGTCGCTGTCCTGATCGAGCTGTCGCAATAGGTCGACGAAACGGTCCGGCACGCCCTGGCTGACGACATCGTCGTACAAGGCGCGCAGCTGGTGGCCGATCCTCGTTTGGATTTCACGGCCGAGACGCGGTTCACTCTTCTCGGCCTTCCCCGACGTCACTTGCGTGTCCATCAGCGACTCAGCACTAAGTGCCTTTCTTTCCTTCATTTTTTTCCTCGCCAGCCCTCTGATCCCCTGGCATGACCCCGGCACGCCGGCGTTCATCAAGGCATAACGCCGGTTTGCCCCACTTGTTCCGGCCTCAATGGAACTCATTTCGCCGACGAGCGTTATAAGATCGTTTCGGGACCCAATGCGGGAGGGTATACGTGCCGACGTCTCAAGCCGTGGCTCAGCATCTGCCGTTTCTGCGCCGGTACGCGCGCGCTCTGACAGGAAGCCAAGCCTCGGGGGACGCCTATGTCGCGGCCACTCTCGAGGCGCTGATCGAAGATCCGAGCGTTCTCGAAGGGGTCAGCGGCCCGCGCGTCGCGCTTTACCGGCTGTTCAGCAAGATTTGGAATTCCGTGTCGGTGAACGGCGGCATTCCGGGCTCCGAGCCCTCGCTGCTGCCGCCCGAGCAGCGGCTGGCGCATATCACGCCGCGTCCCCGGCAGGCGTTCCTGCTGGTCGCCCTCGAAGGGTTCTCCGAAGAGGACGCCGCCAAGATCCTGGATTGCGACGTACAGACCCTGCGCGGGCTCGTCGAGGAATCGGGCCGCGAGCTCGCGGCCGAGATCGCCACCGACGTGCTGATCATCGAGGACGAGACGTTCATCGCGATGGACCTGGAAGCGCTGGTGGAAAATCTCGGCCACCGGGTGATCGGGGTCGCGCGCACGCATTCCGAGGCGGTGGGTCTCGCACGCGCCCACAAGCCTGGCCTCATTCTCGCCGACATCCAATTGGCCGACGGCAGCTCGGGGCTCGATGCCGTCAACGAGCTGCTGCGCTCCTTCGAGGTGCCGGTGATCTTCATCACGGCCTATCCGGAGCGCTTCCTCACGGGCGAACGTCCGGAACCCGCCTTCCTGATCGCCAAGCCCTTCCAGCCGGCCATGGTGTCGGCGATCGCCAGCCAGGCGCTCTTCTTCGAGCGCAATGCGCGCCGGCGCGAACGCACGCCGGCAGGCTGACATCCGTCCACAAAACATCCATGAACTGAGAGAGGCGACTGGCTCTCCGCCGGGAGCACGATCTGCTAAGCGAACCTCGGTCTTGCGGACGATCGCGCCATCGCCTCACGAACGGACGCCGGGTCGCGTCGGCGAACCGCTCAGGCTTCGCCGGATCGTGCGCTAGCTGCGCCGACCGGCGAAGCCCGCGAGGAATCCCAGGCCCGCCGCAATCGCAATCAGCAGCAACGGCCGGTTCTCGACCTCTTCGCTCACCCGGTGAAGGGCCTGCGCGCCGAGCTTGCCGGGGCCGTCGCCGAACGACCGTGCATAGCGCGCCGTCTCGTCGCTCATGGTGCGCGCGCCATCGCGCAACCGCTCGATCATGTTTCCGAGCGCGTCGGTGACGGCTTCCCCGGCCTGCGAGGCGAGATTGCTTGCGCCCTCCGCCGAGGCGCGCGCAGTCGTTTGCGTGAGGTGAACGATGCGGCCTTCGAGATCGCGCATGAGACGCTCGATCTCGGCGAGATCTTCGGAGACTTCCCGTCCGTTGCTCGATCTTCGCACCATGATGGCCGCCCTCGCCTGGTGACAATCCGTAGTCGCTCAACCCGTCTCGATCGGAAAAGTTCCTGAGACAAACAGGCGCAAAAATAATGAGCGCAGCCGACCGAACCTATCGGCTGCGCTCAGGCCGGCCTAGCACGGGGGGAGGGATAAGAAGGGCCGGTCGCATAGACAATGCCGCCCCCTCACATTGGTTCCTCCTGCGGATCCGATTTTTTCGCCGTGAACACGATCGCGCACGCGCGGGTAACCGCGAGGCAGCAACGACATTTTTGGCGCACGTTGCCGGCCGCCGACCGAAGAACCACACGTGCCGCAAGTGTCGCATGGCACTACAGTCCAACTCGATTTCAAAGCTCCTTCGTCGCACGGTCATGATCGCACCGCAGCGCGCATCCGGCGCAAGCGGGCAGGCAACTGTTCGGTATTGAACATAGGAAACCTCGAGTCGTGAGAATCTCGACTCGACACTTCGCCAGGAACCCTGCGTGCCAGGAACCTTCGGTCGGGTGGAACGTTGAATTTTCACCTGCGGTATCGGCTGTACCCGCGTCCGATCCCATGGCCGAGTTTCACCAGACACCTCAGCGGTGGTTCGGTGTAATTGGAGCAATCCGATGCGCCCAGTGCTTTCTGTTGTTTCCGCCGGCCTCGTCGCCGGAGCCATGACGACGTATGCGGGCACCCTTCCGATCGGCGCGGTGACGTGGCCGATCGAAGCAGCCGTCGCTGCGCCGACTCCGACCGAGACCTCTATCGCCGTCCGGGTGGAACGCGCCAAGAAAGGCGATCGGCTCACCGCGCCGGCATTTTCCACGATCGCGGCGAGGCACAAGCCGGAAATCGCCACCATGGAGGTGATCGGCGGAAACGGAACGTCGGTCGTCTATCGCGATCGTTCGGGACGGATCCTGTTCGAAGCCGACCCGAGCCAGAATCAGACGATCGTCGCAAAGGACGTGAAGATCCCCGAAGTGACGGTGCGAAGCGAGAGCGCGCGCGTGAAGCACGAAACAAGGCGGTCGCGTCCGACCCTGCGCAAGCGGGCGCCGCAGCCGCCCGCCAAGCTGCTCTCGGGGTGTGATCCGATGTTCAGCCCGATCACCGATCCGGCGCTGGCCAATCTGCCCGGGCGCTGCCTCGCCTCCGCGAGCGGGCCAATCATCTGAGACCAGCCGGGCGCGCCGCCCCGAGAGAGATCGCAGCTTTCGCAACGCCCACCATACGGTCACGCAGCGCCTCGCAGATTTCCGCTGTCCGGAAACGGTTGCGAGGGCGCCGCGCGGACAACCCTGCTCAAATTCGACCGAGCAGGAGCAGAATCAGCACGATGATCAGGATCACGCCGACGATGCCGGAAGGCCCATAGCCCCATGCCGAGCTGTAGGGCCAGGTCGGAACCACACCCAACAGAATGAGTATCAAGATGATCAGAAGAACAGTCCCTAGGGTCATTGTCGCTCCGTCTCACATTGGTGCCCCCGGCCCGTATCAACGTCGCGGGTAAAATCGGGTTCCTGTGGGATCGCGATCGCGATGAGGATCTCGTCATGTCCGCGCTCGATTTCGGCTTCGGAACCCGCGCCGTCGCTCGCACGTTGCTCGCGCAGTGCGCTGTTGATCAATCGACGCTTGGCAGATCGCGATCGCAGGCGGCTCGTCTGTGTGCGCGTCCCGCAGCGGCCAGCATGCGACGTTTCAGATGCCTTTGCTTCGACCGGCGAATCGCTGTGCCCTGGTGATCGGTGCAGCCGTTCTGATTGCCTCGGCCTCGACCGGAACGGCGCAGTCTCCGTTCGGGGGGGTCTTCAATTTCTTTCAGCCGCCGCCTCCACCGCCGCAGCCGCGCGCCTACGTGGACCCGTCGCAGGATTTTCATGTTCGGCGCGCACCCGAGGAACCCCGAGCCTCCCAGCGCGATCAGTCGGTCGCCTACTGCGTCCGTCTGTGCGACGGACGATATTTTCCGCTTCCGGATCTGCGCCGGCGCTCCGCGGCGAAGCTCTGCTCGTCGTTCTGTCCGGCGGCGTCGACCAAGGTCTTCACCGGCCCCGAGATCGACCACTCGACCGCCGACGACGGATCGGATTACACGGACCTCCACACCGCGTATCTTTATCGCGATCATCTGGTCCAGGGCTGCACGTGCAACGGCAAGGACGCCTTCGGGCTGGCACGTATTCCGGCGGACAGCGACCCGACGCTGCAGACGGGCGACATGCTCGCCACCAAGGACGGGCTGAAAGTCTTCCACGAATCATCCCGGCGGGCGGGCAACTTCACGCCGGTGCGAAAATACTCCCGGCTGCCCAAGCGCGTTCGTGACAAGCTGGCCACGATACCGGTGGGGCCGCAGGATTGAGGCTTGGGCCGTCACTGTGCGCGACCCGCAGCAAATTACCACAGCCGCGGCTCCGGGCATTTCTCTGGTACGTGACGGCATGATCGTCTATTCCATTGCGAATCGCGCGCGCATCCCGGAGGGGCGAATTTTGCGCCGGCTCCGTTGTTAACGATTAGGGTGCACGGAATTGGATATGGTTTCGGAATCGGAGAAGCAGCGCGAGACGCGCGACGGTCTCGCTCCGCAACCGGCACACAAACCCAACTACTTTCCCGACCTGAGCTTGGCCGAAGGCGCGCTCCTTGCGGGCCGCGTGGGTCTCTGGTCCTGGGACATTCGTGCCGGCCGCATCACGTGGTCGAGCAACCTGGAAGACATTCACGGATTGCCGGCGGGCGGCTTCGACGGCAGCGTTGCGGCGTTCGAGAGGGACATCCATCCGGGGGATCGCGCGGCGGTGCGCGCCGCGATCGAGCGCGCGCTCGAGACCGGCGAGCTCTACCGGGTACGATATCGTCTGCCGGCCGCGAACGACGATCAGGAGCGATGGGTCGAGGCGACCGGCGTCACGATCTTCGAGAACGGCGCCGCGGTGCGCATGCAGGGGATCTGCCAGGACATCACAGATCGCATGGCGCTCGAAAGCGAGCTGCGCGATCGCGTGGACCAGCAGGAGGCGATTTCCCGGTTGGGCGAGAAGGCCCTGACCGAGATGAACATCGAGAAGCTTCTCGCCGAAGTGGTCGGCACCGTCGCCGAGACGCTGCGCGTCGAGTTCGTCGACATCCTTGAGCTCGTGCCCGGCGACGCCGAGTTTCTGCTGCGCGCCGGAACCGGATGGGACGAGGGCCAGGTCGGCTCGGCGCACGTGCCGACGGGACCCGACTCGCAGGCGGGCTACACGCTCTCGTCGGGCGGACCGGTGATCGTCGAGGACTTCTCCAAGGAAACGCGCTTCTCGACCGAGGACCTGTTGCGCCGGCATGGAATCGTCGGCGGCATCAGCGTCACCATCGCGGGCCGCGACGGACGCGCCTACGGGATTCTCGGCGCCCACACGCGGCGAAAACGCCGGTTCGCCGAAAGAGACGTCTCCTTCATGTTCGCGGTCGCGCATGTCGTGGCGGGCGCCATCCAGCGCCGGCAGATGGACCAGCGCCAGGAGCTGATGATCCGCGAGCTGCGGCACCGCTCGGGAAACCTCTTCTAACAGCTTCTCGCCCTGTTCTCGCAGACCGCCAGGAACTCGAAGAATATCGCCGAACTCGCCACCAAGTACGAAGCCCGCGTGCTGGCGCTCGCGAACGCGCATCGTCTCATCACCGAAGGTGGGTGGAAGTCGACTTCGCTGATGGACCTGCTCCGCGCGCTCCTGGCGCCCTATCTCGATCGCGTCAGCTTCAGCGGTCCGAACGTGTTTCTCGAGCCCGATCCCTCCTTCAGCCTCAGCGCGGCCGTGCACGAACTCGCGACGAACGCCAGCAAGTACGGAAGCCTGTCGCGGCCCGAGGGAAAGCTCGATCTCACGTGGTCGGTCGCGCGCACCGACCGCGGTTCGACCTTGACGTTCGACTGGGTGGAGAAGAACGGTCCGACGGTCCGCAAGCCGCGCCGGTTCGGTTTCGGAACCAAGCTCATCACGCTGGTGATCGAACGTCAGCTCAACGGCGAGGTGCGTAATTCCTTCACCTCCGGCGGCCTGCACGCCCAGCTCGTCATTCCGCTCACGCACGAACGCTGGCCCGCGCGCACCGCAACGACGCCGTCGCGCCGGCCTGAAACGCCGGCGTGATCCTCACGAAGACACTCTCACGAAGACGCCGCCGCCTTCGGGATCATGAGCTTGGTTGCGCATGATCCTTTCCGAAAACCGGCAACCACTTTTCGGGATCATGCTTTTGACTTGCGCATGATCCTCTCCGAAAATCGGCAACCACTTTTCGGGATCATGCTTTTGACTTGCGCATGATCCTCTCCGAAAACCGGCAACCACTTTTCGGGATCATGCGCTGGAACACAGGCCGCACAAGTGGAGACCGGTTTTGCGCAAGATCGCGCTCCAACTTGACGAACTGGCGCATGACGTTGCCGGCGAACCGCTGACG
>CAYVBN010000686.1:0-5484 GCA_964449645.1 uncultured Hyphomicrobiales bacterium | reverse complement strand
GGTGGTGTCGCCGTTGATGTAGTGCGCGCCGGTGGCGTGGAAGTTCGGGTTGCACGACGACGACACATGGATCATCGCCGGCACGTCGAGCTCGCACAGCTTCTCGTAGATCGGATACCAGTATTTGTCGGTGATCGGCGGTCCCGACCAGTGACCGCCCGAGGGATCGGGATTGAGGTTGACGCCGACGAAGCCGAGCTCATTGACGATGCGCTCGAGCTCCGGGATGCAGTTCTTGATCGGCGCGCCGGGAAATTGCGGAAGCTGGCCGACGCCGACGAAATTATCCGGGAGCAGGGTGCAGATGCGATGGATGAGGTCGTTGGAAATCTTCGTCCATTCGATGCTGACCGCCTCGGTGCCGACGTGGTGCGCCATGCCGGAAGCGCGCGGCGAAAAGATCGTCAGATCGCTGCCGCGCTCCTTCTGGAATTTGAGCTGCGGCTCGACGCTCTTCACCAGGGCCTCGTCGCTGATGCCGAGGTCGGTCGAGGTCGGGCGGCGGGCCGCATCGGCGAGCCCGGCGAGCTGCTTGTCGCGGAAGAGATGCAGCGCCTGCGGCTCGGTCGTGTAGTGGCCATGGATGTCGATGATCATGGGGCAACCTTTGGTTCGGCGGACGCGCGGCGGGTGGCCGCGCCAATCCGGGAACCGCGCGGCCGCGCCCTTTGTGGACAGCACACGGCGTCTCGTCAACCGGCGCGGGCAAGGGACCGATGCGCCGCCGACGCTCCTGAGGGATGCGCGACCGAATGCGCGGCTCGACCCGGTGGCCCACATGCCGTTCGGGCGGTATAAGGCGCCCTGCGGCCGGGCCGGCCGCAGGAGATAGGGAACACCATGCAATCCGCGGAGTCCGCCGTCACCATCCCGATGCTGCAGCAGATGAAGCGCGACGGTCGAAAGATCGTCGGCGTCGTAGCCTGGGACTATCAGATGGCCCGCATAGTGGACCGGGCCGGGGTCGAGATCGTCTCGGTCGGAGACACGGTGGGGATCAATCTATGGGGCCAGCCCAATCCCCTCGAAGTCACCATGGAGGAGATGATCGTCGTCTGCAAAGCGGTGCGGCGCGGGGTCAAGCGCGCGCTCGTGAGCTGCGACTTCCCCTTCGGGCCTCTGCAGGAGGGCACCGACGCGGCGGTGCGGGCGGCGATCCGGATCGTCAAGGAGGCCGGCGCCGACATGATCAAGCTCGACGGCGCGGCCGATTTCCCCGAGGCCGTGACCGCCATCACCCGGGCGGGCATCCCGGTCTTCGCGCAGTTCGGCATCACGCCGCAGACCGCGCTGCAATACGGTATTCAATACAGCGCCCAGTCCACCGTCCAGGTGCCGCCGGAGATGACGGCCAAGCTGGTGAAAGAGGCCAAGCGGCTCGAGGCCGCCGGCGCCTCCCTGCTCGACTTCACCAATTCCGGGCCGGTGGTCGGGCCCGAGGTGGCAGCGGCCGTGTCGATCCCGGTGATCGGCGGTTTCGGTGGCGGTCCGTGGCTCGACGGCCGCATGCGCATGGCGCACGCCGCGATCGGCTATGCGGCGTCGTCGATCGACTCCAAGGTCGAAAATTACGCCAACGTCGCCCGCATCACGCTCGACGCCATCACGGCCTATGCGGAAGACGTCCGCGCCGCGCGCCAGATCAAGGGCGCCGCTCCCGCCAAACCCGCATCCTGATCGGTTTGCCATGCCCACAGCAGTCATCGACGGCATCAGCACGCGTTACGAGGTGGTCGGCTCCGGACCTCCGCTCTTGATGTTCTCCCCCGGCGGATTCGACGCCACGCTGGAGAAATGGTCGGCGCTCGGCGTCTACGCCCGCATCAAGCCGGTCGAGCACCTGTCGAAACGCTTCCGCTGCATCATCTTCGACCGGCGCGAAACCGGGCAATCGGGCGGACGCGTCGAGCGCGTCACCTGGGCGCATTACGTCCGGCAGGGCAAAGGCCTGCTGGAGCACCTCGACATCGATCGCGCCTTTCTGATGGGCGGCTGCATGGGGTGCTGTCCGGTGATGACGTTCGCGGTGACCCATCCGCAGGCGACGCTCGGCATGGTGCTGTTCTGGCCGGTCGGCGGCGCGAAGTACCGCATCTCCGGCCACCAGCGCTTCGCCGAGCATCTCGGTTTCGTGCACCGGAACGGGCTCGACGCGGTGGTGGAGCTGGTCACCAAGGAGGGCAAGCCGTTCGGCGCCGATCCGCGCGGCGGGCCGTGGGCCTCCGTCATCCGCCGCGACCCCGAATTCGCCGCCTCCTACGCCAAGCTCGATGTCGAGCAGTACAAGCTGATCGTCGCCGGCATGGGCCGCACCTTGATCGACCGCGACACCGCGCCGGGCGCCGAGCCCGAGGACCTGTTGCGCCTCGACATCCCGGCGCTCGTGGTGCCGGGCCGCGACGCCTCGCACGCGACCTCTGCGGCGCGCTATGTCGAAGAGTGCCTGCCGCGCGCGGAATACTGGGACGTGCCGGTCGAACAGCAGACCGCCGACACCGCGCCGGCGCGGCTGCTGGAGTTCCTCGACAAGGTGAGCGCGGCGGCAGGATAGGCTGACTGAGCCCTCACGTCCCGGACCTTTCGCCGCGACAAGCGCTGTTGTCGTAACGGCGCAATACGCTGCGCTATTGCGCCCTACGCAAAGCCTCTCAGTCCAGAATTTGAACGTGTGCGTCGTTCAACATTATAAGTCTGTGCCGACTGTAGACTGTAGGGCGCAATAGCGCAGCGTATTGCGCCGCTCGAAGCTCACATTTTGCTCGATGCCCAACTATCGCCGCGCATTCGTTCCCGGAGGATGCTGGTTTTTCACCGCAACTCTGCTCGACCGACGTGGCACACTCCTCACCGACGAGATCGAAGCGCTGCGCGGAGCAACGCGGAAAACACAGCAGCGGTTTCCATTTCACATCAACGCCTTCGTGGTCCTTCCGGAACACCTCCACACGGTTTGGACTCTCCCTCCGGATGATGCGAATTTTTCCATTCGTTGGCGGTGGATCAAATCTTACTTCTCCCGCGCATTGCCGAACACCGAGCCGTTAGACCGCGTGCGCCGTGCCCGCGGCGAACGCGGGATTTGGCAGCGTCGTTTCTGGGAGCATCTGATCAGAGACGAGACAGATTACGCACGTCACATCGAGTATTGCTACATCAATCCCGTGAAGCACGGGTTGGTGCGCCGCGTAGCCGATTGGCCCTACTCCTCTTTCCATCGCGACGTTCGCGCCGGCCTCTTTCCCGAGGATTGGGCCGGCGAACACGATATTCCGGGCGATTTCGGGGGCGGTCGTAACGGCGCAATACGCTGCGCTATTGCGCCCTACGGTGCCCGGAAGCGTGGTGCGGGTCGCTTGCTCCTTACAACCTCACCGGCACGCCACGTTCGAGACGGCGCAATCGGTCTGCGAGGCCGAGCGCCGAAAAGGCTTGCGCCAGGTCGTCCTGACTTTCGGTGAAATGCATCCAGCCTTCGTTGTGAATGGCGACGATGGCCGCGTCGGAAAACGCGTGGGCGGCCTCGATCGCGTCGTTGGCATCCATCGTGACATGGAACGCGCCGCGCGGCTTGGCCGAGCCGGTGAACAGGATGGCGGTGCCGACGCGGAACCGTCGCGCGACCTCGGCGACGCCGTCGTACCAGACGGTGTCGCCCGAGACGTAGATCGCGGGCTGCTCATCGGCTGGCGCAAGCACGAAGCCGATCACGCTGCCGCTGATCGGTTCGATGCCGACCGGCCCGTGACGCGCCGGCGTCGCGGTGACGCGGAGGTGACCGCCGGCCGCCGCCGCGATCTCCACCGCCTCCCACGGGGCGAGCCCGCGGGCATTCCCGCCCAGGCGTTCGGCGCCCTCCCGGGTCGTCAGCACCGTGCGGGCGTTCTGCAGGAACGCGCGCCCGGCGCGGTCCAGATTGTCGAAATGCTGGTCGTGGCTGAGCAGGACGGCGTCGACCGGTCCGAGCGCGTCGGGAGGGATGGCCGGACCCGCCGTCTTGGCGAGCGGCACGCCGCGCGCGCCGCGGGCTTCATAATTGCCGGGCGCGTCGAAGGTCGGATCGGTGAGGAGCCGCAGGCCGCCAACTTCGATCAGCAGCGTCGGACCGCCGATCAGCGTGAGGGTCACATTGGCGTCCGGCATGATCGCCTCCTCTCGCGTATCCTCTTGCGTGCCGGCACGCCGCGCGCGTGGCGCTGGCGCGGCGCGCCCTCAAGTCGTCCCCCTTTGCTCAGGCCTCCAACTTCGGGCCGTTAAGCGTCTCAGCCGACAAGACCGCGCGTGCTCGGCGCGAACAGGTCATCGACGTTCACCGGCTGCGGGATGATCCCCTGCGTCACGCTGTGGCGAACCAGTTCCTCCAACACCCGGCGGTTGGGCTCGATGCCGTAGGGCAGCGGATCGCCGATGATCTCCGCCACGCGGCTGTGAACCTTGTCGACCGCCGTCGGCTTCTCGATCCTGCCGGCCTTGAGGCGCTCGACATAGAGCCGCTTCGCCTGGGCGAAGGCGTTGAACACGTCGGCCGCCAGATCGGGATGCGCGGCGATGAGATCGTCGCGGATCACCACCGTGTGGTTGATCGGGTAGTGGCCGCGCGTGCGCAGCGCCGCGAGCCCGGCCTCGAGCGCATCGGGAATGAGCGGCTTCACGTCGGGATGCTCGACCTCGACCCCGATGGCGGCGGCGAGCTCGCCCGAGATCAGCATGTCGGCCATCTTCTTCCCCGCCTGGATCGGCACGACGTTCGGCGGCGGGACGTATTCGGCGACGTGCTCGTCGCCCGACAGCACCCAGGTCACCTTGCCGAGATCGACGTCGTGCTCGTCCTGCAGCACGCTGCGCGCCCACAGGCCGGTGGTGACGGTGTAGCCGCGATTGACCCCGACCTTGCGACCTTCGAGGTCCTTCGGGCTGCGGATGCCGGCCTTTGTGTTGACGAGAATCGCGCCGTGGTGGAAGGCGCGCACCAGAAACACCGGGATGGCGGTGAAGCGTTTGCCGTGCGCCCGCGCGCAGATGTAGGTCGTGATCGCCATCTCGCAGATGTCGTATTCGAGCCCACGCACCATGCGGCGGAACGCGGCGATCAGCGGATCGACCTCCTCGAAGGCGAAGTCGAATGTCTTCGGCTTGACCGTCCCATCCTTGAGCGCCTGGTTGTTGCCCTGGGTGCGGGTCACGGTCTTGAGCTTGAGGTCGGCCATCTGGAAACGTCTCCGATAGAAGTCAGGGCGGGCGGGGCGCAATCTAGAGCATTTTCCGGCGAAGTGGACACCGGTCCGCCACTGAAAATGCGGCGAAATACGAAAACGCGAACGCATTCCGAATCCAGCCAAGTCGGACTGCGTTCCCGGCGAACGGAGCGGCGCGTCGCGACCGATCGACCCCCGTCCGGCCACTTTGATTCGAGCATGACCCTGTCCGAAAACCGGCAACCGCTTTTCGGGATCATGTTTTTGATTGAGCATGATCGTATCCGAAAAC
>CAYVBN010000685.1:0-2091 GCA_964449645.1 uncultured Hyphomicrobiales bacterium | reverse complement strand
CGAGCACATGGAAGTGGTCGCGCCGACGACATGCACGTCGGAACCGTCGATTGCCTGCAAGGCCCGGACATCAAGCTGACGAAAAGTGATTCCCGTTCAGGGGGCGAGCACCATCTGGTTCCGCTCGACTGTATCGAGCGCGTCGACACCAAGGTGCGCTTGAAGAAGACGGCCCCTGACGCGATGGCGCGGTGGCGCAGCGCTGCCTGATACGGGGGCGCATATGCCGCGCGGCCGTCGAAAAGCCCGGCTCCGGCCGGGCTTTTCTCGTATCCGCCCGTCACCCGCTATTTGGCCGCGGTGAGCTTGTCCCATTGCTCGCGTGCGCGGTCGGCGGCGACGCGCGCGCTGTCCGTCACCACATCCCAGTTCACCATCGGCTTCGCGACCGGATCGGTCGATCCGGCCGGACTGGCCGCGTAATTGTCGTGAATGTAGGCGCCTCCCACGGTCACCAGAACGCCGAGGATGAACGCGAAGATCGAGCGCATAGCGGGCTCTCCTGTCTGGCAGCGGGACGCTGCGGGAGAATTGCGGCAACAACGCGATAGCGCAGGCCGGCGGGTCAACGGTCCGCGGGGGCGTAAACGCGGGCGTGCATGGTTCGTTCAAAAGAAATCGCGACTGTCATCACAACCGCCCGATGCAGACGAAGAGCCCCGGCCGCCGTGCAGCCGAGGCTCTGGTCCGCCGGATGTGGGTCCGCTGACGTTCAGTAGCAAACCTTGACGAGGCGATAGCGCGGGCCAAAGCGGGTCTCGAACCACTGCTTCTTCCAGTGGCAGCCGCCGTAATAGACCGGCGCCGGATAGAAGCCGATGCGCGGTCCCCAGAAATGGTGGGAGTGCCCGGACCAATGGGCCGAAGCGGCCGTCGGAACGAGCGCCGCGGCACCCAGGGAGGCGAGCGCGGCGGTGGCGAGAACGGTCTTGCGGAACATGAGGCTCTCCTGTCGTGGCCTGGATGTGTCGCCACATCCTCGTACATAGGTCGCGCCCCGGGGCGTTCCGGTTCATGACCTTGTCCGTGATGACTTGGCCCGTCATGGCCTGGCTCGTCATGGCTTGGCCCGACATTCGAGCCCGAGATGGTTTGCCCGGGCCTTGTTCACCGCCTGTTCGTGCTGCGGCTTAGCGGCCGCACCCTTGCCGCCCCACCGAGCGGCCGTTATAAGCCGCCGCGACATTTCGCGGCCTATCCCCTTAGATCACGAGGACGAATTCTGATGGCGATCGAGCGTACCTTTTCGATCATCAAGCCCGATGCGACGGCACGCAATTTGACCGGTGCGATCAACGCCATGATCGAGCAGGCCGGACTGCGGATCGTGGCGCAGCGCAGGGTGCGCATTACGCGCGAGCAGGCGGAGACCTTCTATGCGGTGCACCGGGAGCGCCCGTTCTTTCGCGAACTGGTGGATTTCATGATCTCCGGGCCGGTCGTCGTGCAGGTGCTCGAAGGCGACAACGCCATCGCGCGCTATCGCGATCTCATGGGCGCCACGGATCCCGCCAAGGCGGCGGACGGCACCATCCGCAAGGTGCACGCGAAGTCGATCGGCGAGAACTCGGTGCACGGGTCGGACGCGGCGGACACGGCCGCGAAAGAGATCACGCAATTCTTCTCCGGAAACGACATCGTCGGGTGAGATTGGGGTTCGGGCGGGACTTACGCGGATGACACCTATGACCGGCGCCCTGCGTGCCGGTCGCGATACAAGACGAAAATGGGGAGAGGGGCGAAGTGGATTCCGTCATGCAGTACATGGACCCGGCGCTCTGGAGCGCGATGCTCCAGCAGGCCTGGGTCGAGATGGAGAGCCCGACCTTCTGGCTCGCGGTTCTCAAGATCATCGGAATCAACATCCTTCTCTCCGGCGACAACGCGGTCGTCATCGCGCTCGCGTGCCGCGAACTGCCGCCGCGCCAGCAGCTCTGGGGCATGATCTTCGGTGCCGGCATCGCGGTGGTCCTGCGCATCCTGCTGACCGGCGTGGTCGCGACGTTGATGCTGCTGCCCTACCTCAAGCTGATCGGGGGGCTGGCGCTGCTCTACATCGCGATCAAGCTCCTCGTGCCGGAGGACTCGGAC
>CAYVBN010000684.1:0-1595 GCA_964449645.1 uncultured Hyphomicrobiales bacterium | reverse complement strand
GCACCGGTCTCGGCCTTCTTCTTCTCGAGTTCGATCTCGTAAAGCTTCGAGCGCAGCATGTCCCAGCAGATCGCGCGGTTCTGATGCTGCGACTTTTCCGTCTGCGAGGATACGACGATGCCGGTCGGCAAGTGGGTGATGCGCACCGCGCTTTCGGTCTTGTTGACGTGCTGGCCGCCCGCGCCGGAGGCGCGATAGACGTCTATGCGCACGTCCTTTTCCGGAATGTCGATCTCGATCGACTGGTCGATCACCGGATAGACGGTGACGCTGGAAAAAGAGGTGTGCCGCCGGGCGTTGGAATCGAAAGGCGAAATACGCACCAGCCGGTGGACGCCGGCTTCGGTCTTGAGCCAGCCATAGGCATTGGGGCCTTTCACCAGAAGCGTGGTGGACTTGATGCCCGCCCCCTCGCCTTCGCTTTCCTCGATCAGCTGCAGCTTGTAGTCGTGCCGCTCGGCCCAGCGGGTGTACATGCGCAGCAGCATGGACGCCCAGTCCTGGCTTTCGGTGCCGCCCGCCCCGGCATGGACCTCGAGATAGGTGTCGTTGGGATCAGCCTCTCCGGAGAGGAGTGCCTCCATCTCGTGCCGCCCGACCTCCGCCTTCAGCCTGCGCAGTGCGTCCTCGGTTTCCGTAACGACCTTCGCGTCGCCTTCGGACTCGGCAAGCTCGATGAGCGTGAGATCGTCCTCGAGCTCCTGCTCGATGCGCGAGATGGCGGTGAGCTGGTCTTCGAGCGCGGTGCGCTCCTGCATGGCGCGCTGGGCGCGCTGCGAGTCGTTCCAGAAGTTCGGATCCTCGGCGAGCTTGTTCAGCTCCGCGAGGCGCGCGCGGGACTTGTCGACGTCAAAGATGCCTCCTCAGCAGTCCGACCGACTGCTTGATCTCTTCGACGATGGTCTGGGTCTCTGCACGCATGATGCTGTCCGGTTGCATGCCGCGGCACCCCGGTGCCGCGGTCGATGTCGAGGCGGGATTTAGCGACTGACGTTCCCGAGTGCAACGGCGCCCGGTGTGGCGGATTTGACGTTCCTGAGGGTGGACGCCCGTTTTCGGACGGGATCATGCTCAAATCAAATGAGCGGGCGGGATTCGAGGGAAACTCATCCCGTCTAATACAGGCCGTCCCGTCTAGTACAGGCCGCCGGTTCCGGCGCGGATCGCGCGATCGGCTTCGGGGCTCACCGTCGTCATCGGGCCCCCGTAGTCCGAGCCGATGATGGCCGAGCTGTCGGGCGGCGCCGTGCCCGGCTTGAACGCCTCGAGGATGGCGCGCTCGGTGCCCGGCCCCGCCCGCATCCCGGTCTTCGGATCGATGCGGATCAGCTTGATTCCCGGCGGCACCCGGAACGGCACGGCCGGCTTGTCGGCCAGCGCCATCTTGAGGAAATCCCTGACGATCGGCGCCGCCACGTGGCCCCCGGTGGCGCCCCGGCCGAGATGGCGCGGCGTATCGTAGCCGATGTAGACACCGACCGCGATGTCGGGCGTGAAGCCGATGAACCAGGCATCCTTCTCGTCGTTGGTCGTGCCTGTCTTGCCGGCGACCGGCTTGCCCACCTCGCGCACGACGGTCGCGGTGCCGCGCTGGA
>CAYVBN010000683.1:0-3532 GCA_964449645.1 uncultured Hyphomicrobiales bacterium | reverse complement strand
GAGGAGCCGGTGGTGAACTTGTCGGAGAGCTTGACCAGGCCGACCAGCGGCGAGGTCCAGATCACGATCTCCTCGGCGAAGCGCGAGAGGTGCACGGCCGCGATCGCGGCGGCCGCCAGCGTCTCCATGACGAAATCGCGGTCCGAGACCGCATCGAGCGAGTTCGCCGCCGGCCGGTCGAAGCCGAGCCGCGCGGCCGTCATGTCGCGGTCGATCGGGAATGAAGTGCCGGCGAGCGCGGCCGCTCCGAGCGGCGATTCGTTGAGCCGCCTGCGCGCGTCCGCGAAGCGCCCGCGGTCGCGCGCTGCCATCTCCACATAGGCCAGGAGGTGATGGCCGAAGGTAACGGGCTGCGCGGTCTGCAGGTGCGTGAAGCCCGGCATCACGGTCGCCGCATGCGCGAGCGCCTTTTCGGCGAGCGCGCGCTGGTAGGCGGCCAGTTGCCGGTCGAGCTCGTCGATCGTGTCGCGCACCCACAGGCGAAAATCGGTCGCCACCTGGTCGTTGCGCGAGCGCGCCGTGTGCAGCCGTCCGGCGGCCGGGCCGATCAGCTCGGCGAGCCGGGATTCCACATTCATATGAATGTCTTCGAGCGAGCGCTTGAAGCCGAGCTTGCCGCTCTCGATCTCTGACAGGATCGTGTCTAGACCCTGGGCGATCTTTTTCGCATCTTCCGCCGGAATGATGCCCCGTTCGGCCAGCATCTCGGCGTGCGCCTTGCTCGCCGCGATGTCCTGGCGGAAAAGCGCCCGGTCGACGTCGATCGACGCGTTGATCTCCGCCATGACGGCGTCGGGCTCCGAGGTGAAGCGCCCGCCCCACATCTTGTTGCTCATGGCCATTCACCTGACATGTCCATCGACGGTCCGACGGACCCGTTCGAATCGATCCGGGGTGGAATCGGGCCCCTGCTCCGGCAGGAAGGCCTCGTTTTCGCCCCTCTCTAGCACGGAATGCGTTGATGACGGTTCAATCTGACCCCAAACCCGGCCCTGGACGCCGCCGCCTGATGCTGATGGGGGTCGCCGGCTTTGTGGGCCTCCTGGCGGGGCTCGCAGCCGTATACGGCCTCGGCCTCGGGCGCAATGCCGGGGATCCGGCCTGCCGGGAGGCGCTCGAAACCGCCCGCCACATCGCCCCGCTCGCCCGCGGCGAGGTCGCCGCTGTGACGGTCGCCTCCGAGGCCCGCCGCCTGCCGGCCCTGACCTTCCAGGACGCCTCCGGGGCGCAGAAGAGCCTCAGCGACTGGCATGGCCGCACCGTGCTGCTCAACCTGTGGGCCACCTGGTGCGTGCCCTGCCGTAAGGAGATGCCGGCGCTCAATACCCTCGAGAGCGAACTGGGAGGGCCGAATTTCGAGGTCGTCGCCGTCAACATTGACACCCGCGACCCCGGCAAGCCGAAATCCTGGCTGCAGCAGATCGGCGTCGACCGCCTCGCCTACTACGCCGACCCGAACGCCCGGATCTTCCAGGACCTGAAGGCGATCGGCAAAGCCTTCGGCATGCCCACCACCCTGCTGGTCGACCCCAATGGCTGCGAGATCGCCTCGCTGGCCGGTCCGGCCGAATGGGCGAGCGGCGACGCGCTCAAGCTGGTGAAGACCGCGCTCGAGGAGCCGCGCAAGGCGGCGCAGGCCGAGGGGCGTTAGGGCTTATTCTGACCGCATTTTCTACGGCGAACCGGTATCCACTTCGCCGGAAAATGCGCTTGGGCTCATTCTGATCGCATTTTCTTGCGGCGAACCGGTGCCCACTTCGCCGGAAAATGCTTTAGGCGCTGATGTCGAGCGCCGCCCCGATCCCCGGGCCGACATTCGCGAGCCGATTGGCGTTCTGCGCGGCCTGATCGATCATCTCGACGAGCGACGTCGTGGCCTGCGCATTCATCTTCATCATCGAGGCGGCGAGCGTGGATTGCTGCTGGGCGGCCTGAAAGCCGACCAAAGCGTTCGCGATCGAAGCTGGGTCCATCGGCATCGCGTCCTTGTACCGACGCGAATGTGCCCGCCGGGGGTAAACGAAATCCTAGCGTGGTCTGCGACCGTTCGGCGCCCATGCCGGGCGGCCGGCGCGACGGGTATTTGCAGGCGGCCGACCGGTGCGGCATCGACGTCCCGCCCCCGGCATTCTGCGCCGCATTCCTCGACACGACATCTCGCCTCATCCGAACGACGGACGCCTGACCCGCACGAAACCGGCATGTTGCGTGCGCAAGCCCCACATCGCGGCGAAAAGCCCCAAAGGGAGGATTTCGTCATGTTGGACAAGTCGAAGCAGTCGCTGATGTTGCGACATCATCTCGTCGATCTGCAGAACGCCGCCCAGAGCGGACAAATGGTCAGCGGCAGCCGGCACGTCATGTTTCCCGGCTCTCCGTCGTCTGCCGTCAAGCTCACCCAGTCTCACGAATTCGTCGAGCAAAAGGAGAATATCGCGAAGCTGCTGAGGGACGTTTTCGACGAAACGCCCGCGGCCGCCCCGCCGCAACCGCGGCTGCTCGACCGGATTACGATCGACACCGGCGCCATCGTTTTCGATAACGGCGTGCCGGTCGGCGGCTGGGCGCACGTGGATCTGTTTCCCAACGGCGCCTTCTCCTTCTCCGGACATTTCCACGACTCCGGCGCGCCGAGCTACAACGTGACGTTTGCGGTTGCCATTCGCGGCTCGCGCGGAACGACCTTCACCCTGGCAAAAGAAGGCCGCATGCACGGGACATTCGAAGCAGGCTCGCGGGATTTCAATTGGGGCGACAACGGCTCCAATCCGGCCCTTCAGACCGCGTGGGCGGAGCTGTCCGCCGGTTACAATTATCAATGGAATGCCGCCGTCAACATCGACATCGGACCGATGGTGGATGCCGCGCTGCGGGCCATCGGCGCGGTTGGACCGATCGTCGGGATCATCGCCCTGATTGCCTAGGGCATGATCGAAAAGTGGATTCCGGCCGCCACAGAAAATGCGACCAAATACCAAATGCAGAGCGCGTTCCAATTCAATCGGATCGGAGCGCGCTTCAGCGTGCGGCCGCGGTCAGGCCGTAGCGTTCGGGTCGCGTGGGTTCAGGCCAGGCGATCGACGACGTGCGGCGAGGCGTCGGGCGTTGCATCGACGGGCGCGACCTGCTGCGGCCCTGCGCCGCCGGCCGTGATCGCGCTCTGGATCACGTCGGTCAGAGTGCGATCGGCGCGCGAGGGCTGAGCTTGCGGAACCTTCTGCAGGAAGCGCTGCAGGTCCGCCGACTGGGCGCGCCGGAAGGCGTCGAGCCAGGCCACGGTGAGCGCGGTCGAGGTCGGGTCCATGATGCCAGCATGACCACGCAGGGTTGCGCGTTCCTGAACGCGCGGAGCGGACGGCGGGGAAAGGGTTAACGGCCGGTTAAAGCATGACGCTAAAGCATGGCGCTGGCACGGCTCGATCGTGCGCGCACTAACGCGTCGGGACCGGCTTGTCGCCGCGGTAATCGTAGAAGCCGCGCTGCGTCTTGCGGCCGAGCCAGCCGGCCTCGACGTATTTCACCAGCAGCGGGC
>CAYVBN010000682.1:0-7452 GCA_964449645.1 uncultured Hyphomicrobiales bacterium | reverse complement strand
GCGCTCAACTACTTCGTCGCCGACAAGTACCTCAAGGCATTCGGCGAGCTCGCCCAGTCACCGAACCAGAAGGTCCTGATCCTGCCGATGGAGGCGACCGGCGTGCTCGGCTCGCTCGCCGGCATCGGTGAGATCGCCAAGGCGACCTTCGGGGGCGACGGACGCAGTGGACCGCCGCCGATCCGGCGGCCGACCGGACCGACAACGGTTCCGCCGACGAGCTGAGCGCGCGCCATGACGTTCTTTGCTTCGCTCGGCACCTGGAACTGGTTCATTCTCGGCGGCCTGCTGCTGGTGGCCGAACTCACCGCGCCCGGAGCGTTCCTGCTGTGGCTCGGGCTCGCGGCGCTGCTCGTCGGCATCATCTCGCGCTTCGTCGACTGGTCATGGCAGGCGCAGCTCGTGGCCTTTGCGGTCTTCGCGATCGCGGCGATCCCGCTGTGGCGGAGGCTTGCCCGCAAGGTGGAGCGGCCGAGCGATCAGCCGTTCCTCAACCGCCGTGCGGAGAGCTTCGTGGGCGAGGTGTTCACCCTGGAGAAACCGATCGTCGCCGGCGTCGGAACGGTAGGCATCGGCGACACGGTCTGGCAGGTGCGCGGCCCGGACACGCCGGCCGGCTCGCGCGTGCGCATCGCCAGCGTCGACGGCCCGGTGCTGCGGGTGGAGCGGGTGATGTAGGTCCGTCGAGTGCAGTTGCAGTAGCTTTGTCTCGACTGCGGACGAAGGCGGTTGCCGCGGGTTCACCTCGCCCCGTTGGGGAGAGGTGAAGAAGGCCGCGCGTGCGGCGTCCTCGCGCCCTACGCCACGCCGGCGCGCAACAGATCGTGCAGGTGCACGATGCCGACCGGCTGCGTGGTCTCGACCACGAACAGCGCGGTGATCTTCGACGAGTTGAGGAGTTCGAGCACCTCGCTCGCGAGCTGATCCGGCCGCACCGTTTTCGGGCGCGGCGTCATCACGTCCTCGACGGGAAGCTCGAGCAGGTCGGGCCGCATGTGCCGGCGCAGGTCGCCGTCGGTGATGATGCCGACGAGCCGCTTCTGCGCGTCGACGATCCCGATGCAGCCGAACCCCTTGGCGGACATCTCGACGATGGCGTCGGACATGCGCGTGCCGAGGACTTTCAGCGGGATCTTCTCGCCCGTGTGCATGAGGTCGCGGGTGAAGCGCAGCGCCGCGCCGAGCCGCCCGCCCGGATGCAGCGTGCGGAAATCGAGCGCCGTGAAGCCGCGGCTTTCCAGAAGCGCGATGGCGAGCGCGTCGCCGAGCGCGAGCTGCATCAGCGAGGACGTCGTCGGCGCGAGGTTGTGCGGACAGGCCTCGCGCACCTGCGGAAGCTGCACCACCACGTCGGCGGATTGTCCGAGCGTGCTGTCGGCCTGCGCGGTCACCGCGATGAGGCCGATGCGAAAGCGCCGCGAATAGTCGATGAGGTTCTTGAGCTCCGCGGTCTCGCCCGACCACGACAGCGCCATGATGACGTCGTCCGCGGTGATCATGCCGAGATCGCCGTGGCTCGCCTCGGCCGGATGCACGAAGAAGGCCGGCGTGCCGGTCGACGACAGGGTGGCGGCGATCTTGTGCCCGACATGGCCGGACTTCCCCATGCCGCTGACCACGACGCGCCCCTTGGCGGCGCGGATGAGGTCAATGGTGGCGCGGAACGGCGCGCCGAGGCCGTCCTGGATGGCGGCCGCGAGCGCCGTGATGCCGCCCATCTCGGCTTCGAGCGTGCGCAGCGCAGCCCCGATCAGGGGATCGCCGGCAGCCGGATCGGCGTCGCGCAACTTGGGTTCGGGCATGACAAGGCTCGTGACGGTCCCGCGGGACCCCGGGATAGCACGAAAGCGGCGGCTGGTGCGACGCGGTGCGCACCGATTTCAGGTTTTGTTAACCATGCGGGACGAGAGGGGAAGCATCTGTCCGGCGGTATTTTGGTCCCGACGCCGCTACCGCGTGCGCAGCAAGTCCTCGATCTCGGCGCGGAAACCGGGCGCGATGTCCTCGCGGGCGAGCGCATAGGCGACGTTGGCGCTCAGGAAGCCGATTTTCGAGCCGCAATCGAAGCTGCGGCCGTCGAACTTCAGGCCGTAGAGCGTCTGCTGCCGGCCGAGGCCGATCATGGCGTCGGTGAGCTGGATCTCCCCGCCCGCACCGCGCGGCTGGGTCGCCAGGATGTCGAAGATCTCCGGCTGAAGGATGTAACGGCCGGTGATGATGAGATTGGACGGCGCGTCCTCGGGCTTCGGCTTCTCCACCATGCCGGTGATCTCGAACGCCTTGCCATTCTGCTTGCCGACGCCGACGACGCCGTACTGAAATGTGCGTTCGCGCGGCACTTCCTCGACCGCGATGACGTTCGCCTTGTCGCCGAGCGCGCGGGCGACGTCGATCATCTGCGCGAGACAGCCGCGGCGCGCCTGCACCAGGACGTCGGGAAGAAGCAGCGCGAAGGGCTCGTTGCCGACGAGCTCGCGCGCGCACCAGACGGCATGGCCGAGCCCGAGCGGCGACTGCTGGCGGGTGAAGCTGGTCTGGCCGGGGCCCGGCAGGTCGGCGGCGAGGAGCTCGAGGTCGGCGCGGCGGTTGCGCTCGGTCAGGGTCAGCTCGAGCTCGAACTGGCGGTCGAAGTGGTCTTCGATCACCCCCTTGTTGCGGCCGGTCACGAAGATGAAATGCTCGATCCCGGCTTCGCGCGCCTCGTCGACGACATGCTGAATGAGCGGCCGGTCGACGACGGGCAGCATCTCTTTCGGCATCGCCTTGGTGGCCGGCAGGAAACGCGTGCCGAGACCGGCCACAGGGAAGATCGCTTTGCGGATCGGCTTCATGCGGGGGAGATGTCCTGGAAGGTGAGGGAGACGTCCGAGAGAAGCGCGGCGGACGTGCCATGTTCCGCCACAACTTCGGAAATTCCGAGGCGGGAGGTAGCAGAAAACGTCGATTTCGTCAGCCCGGGCGCCCGGGGTGGCGTCGCACCGTCGCAGACCAATGTTAATCTCTCGGCAACATAGTTTGGCCCCTATTGGCCCCTGGACGTAGACCGGCTAACACCACGGACAGGGAACACGGGGGATGACCTTCGCTTCCACGCCGATGCGCGGCGTCGTCGCCGCTTCGATCCTGGTCGGCTCGCTCCTGGCCGGCTCTCTGCTGGCCCGCGCGCAGGACAGCCTGTTCGCGCGCCCCAAGCCGTCGCTCAGCGGCGCCCTGGCGACCGCGGCGCCGAACGCGCCGCTCGGCTGGAGCGGCCAGTCCGGCGCCTCGGGGCATCCCGAGATGCAGGCCGAGGCGATCCGGGCGGACGCAGCGAACTTCAGCGCTTGTCTCGCGCAGATGTGGCCGGACGCGGCGCGCCGCGGCATCTCGCGCGCGAGCTTCGAGCAGTACGCGCTGCCGCTCACGCCCGATCTGAAGATCATGGATTACCTCGACGCCCAGCCCGAGTTCACCAAGGCGCTGTGGGACTATCTCGATCTCCTGGTGAGCGACGAGCGCATCCAGCAGGGGCGCGAGATCCTCGAACGCTATCGGCCGATCTTCGACGCGGCCGAAGCGATGTACGGGGTCGACCGCCACATCATCACGGCGATCTGGGGCATCGAGTCGAAGTTCGGCGCCGCCATCGGCGACCGGCCGGTGATCCGCTCCACCGCAACGCTCGCCTGCATCGGACGGCGCAAGGGCTATTTCCGCGAGGAGTTCCTGTCTGCGCTGGAAATCCTCCACCGCGGCGACGTCACGCCCGATCATCTGCGCGGCTCGTGGGCCGGGGCGTTCGGTCCGACCCAGTTCATGCCGACGGCGTTCAAGCGCTATGCTGTCGACTTCGACGGCGACGGCCGGCGCGACGTGGTCGATTCCGTGCCGGACGTCATCGGCTCGACCGCGAACAATCTCAAGCGCGACGGCTGGGTCACCGGCCAGACCTGGGGCTACGAGGTCACCCTGCCGCAGGGGTTCGATTTTCTGCTCGCCGACCGCAACCGGCAGATGTCGGTGCGCGAGTGGGAGCGCCTCGGCATCCGCCGGGCCGGCGGCCAGCCGTTCCCGCGCCCCGGCGATCGCGCTTACCTGCTCGTCCCGGCGGGCGCGCGCGGCCCGGCTTTCCTGATGCTGCAGAACTTCCGCGTCATCATGAAATACAACCCGGCCGAGGCCTATGCGCTGGCGATCGGGCATCTGGCGGATCGCCTGCGCGGGGGCGGTCCGCTGGTGCAGGCCTGGCCGCGCGACGAGCGCGTGCTGTCGCTGAGCGAGCGCTATGAGCTGCAGGCCCTGCTGGCGCGGCGCGGGTTCGACGTTGGCGGGGAACCCGACGGACGGCTCGGCGCGAAGTCGCGAATTGCGATTCGCCAGTTCCAGATGTCCGCCGGCATCGTGCCGGACGGCTTCGCCAGCGCCGACCTGCTCAACCGCCTGCGCACGCAGTAACGCACTACCTTCGCGGGGCGCGACCTTCATGCGGGGAGGGTCGCCGTGCTATGAGGGGGCGTCGTTCGATCCCCCCGGCTGCCACCGTTCGGTGGACCGGGGTCGTGCGGCGGAATCGAGGGCGGTCGCGTTATCCCGCTGGTGAAAATCGCGTTGTCCCGCTGGTGAAAGATGACGGTGCGCCTGCGCTTTCTCGTCCCGCGCGTTCTCGCCCTCGTCCTGATGGGCGCGGCGGAGCTCGCCGCCGCCCTCGTGATCTCGCTCGCGCTGCCGGTGCCTGCCTCGGCGCAGTTCTTTCCGTTCGGTGACCGGTTTCCGTTCTTCGGCGGCGACCGCTACCGCCGGCAGCCGCAGTACCAGGAAGTCCCGCGCGCGCCGGCGCAGGTCGATTACTCGCATGCCCCGGCGCCCAAGAAGTCGGATTCGACGCCGCTCACCAGCATCGTGGTGATGGGTGACTCGATGGCCGACTGGCTTGCCTACGGGCTGGAGCTCGCCTACGCGGATTCGCCCGAGATGGGAGTGGTGCGCAAGCACCGGACTTGGTCGGGCCTCGTGCGCAACGATCAGAAGAGCGATCATCCGGACTGGCCGCCGACCGCGCGCGAAATTCTCGCCGGCGAGAAAGCGGACTTCGTCATCATGATGATCGGGCTCGGCGACCGCCAGTCGATCCGCGAGCGTCCGCCCGCGCGCGTGCAGAAGAAACCCGGCAAGGACGCGAAAGAGGCCGGGAAGGATGGAAAAGACACGAAGGACGGCAAGGACCCGAAAGAGAAGGACGCCAAGGACAAGAAAGATCCCAAGGACAAGAAAGACGCGAAGGACAAAAACGGCAAGGACGCCAAGGACGCCAAGGACGCGGCCAACGACGAAGCGGACGCGGAATCGGCCGCGCAGGATTCCCAGCCGGTCGGCCCCGGCGGCACTTATGAATTCCGCTCGGAGAAATGGGTCGATTTCTACATCAAGCGCATCGACGAAACGATCAACGCGCTCAAGAGCAAGGGCGTGCCGGTCCTTTGGGTCGGGCTGCCGCCGATCCGCGGCACCAAGTCGATGTCGGACATCAGCTTCCTCAACGACCTCTACCGCAGCCGCGCGGAGAAGGCCGGCATCCTGTACGTCGACGTCTGGGACGGGTTCGTCGACGAGTCGGGCCGTTTCGCCGTGCAGGGGCCCGACTTCGAGGGGCAGATCCGCCGTCTGCGCACGCCCGATGGCGTCTATTTCACCAAGGCCGGCGCGCGCAAGCTCGCCCATTACGTCGAGCGCGAGATCCAGCGCGTGATGGCCAACCACGCGACCCCGGTGGCCCTGCCGATGCCGGATGAACCGCTTCCGCAGACGCCCACCGGCAAGCCCGGCACCACGACGGCGCGGCCGCTGTCGGGTCCGATCGTGCCGCTTGCCGCGATCGTGACGAAGTCCGACGAGCTCATGGGCGGCAGCAACGCCCACCAGAGCGTCGCCGATCCGACCGCCACGCGCGTGCTCGTCAAGGGCGATCCGCTCCCGGCGCCGGCCGGCCGCGCCGACGACTTCGCCTGGCCGCGCCGCGATGTCGCGCCGGTCGGAACGGATCCGGTCGCCGCCACCACCACCGAACCCATTCCGGTGCTGGCGGAGCGGCCGCCGCCGTCGCGCCCCTCATCGGACTCGCCCGAGCGTGAAAGGACGGCCGACAGCGACGCGCCGCGCCGGCCCCGCGTCATCCGTCCACCCGCGCAGGCCTCGACCGCGCAGGGATTCTTCGACCCACGGCCGCCGACCGCGCCGAACCCCTACCGGCGCTCGGGCGGGTTCTTCCCGTTCTTCAACTTCTTCGGGCGATAGCGGTTACTGCGTCAGAGCGTTTGTTTGTTTGGAGCACCGGCAGACGTGCGCGACTTCACCTTTCCCCGCCGGGGAGAGGTGAAGCCACCAGATGCCGGGGAGAGGTGAAGCAGCGCGATCTCTCTCGGAGATGCGGGCGCATCGCGAGCGACGCAAGCACGCTCTCAGCAGAACCGCGGATCAGCGCGGCAGGGTGGTCGATCCCATCAGGAACTTGTCCACCGCGTGCGCGGCCTGACGGCCCTCGCGGATCGCCCACACGACCAGCGATTGCCCGCGGCGCATGTCGCCCGCCGCGAACACCTTCTCGATCGAGGTGCGATAGTCGTTGGTATTGGCCTGCACGTTGCCGCGCTGATCGAGCGCGACGCCGAGGCTCTCGATCATCCCGGCGTGGACCGGATGCACGAAGCCCATCGCCAGCAGCACGAGATCGGCATCGAGCGCGAACTCCGATCCGGGCACCGGCTTGAACTTGTCGTCCACCTCCACGCAGTGGAGCTTCTTCACCACGCCGTTCTCGCCCGAGAACTTCTGCGTCATCACCGAGAACTCGCGCTGGGCGCCTTCCTCGTGGCTCGATGAGGTGCGCAGCTTGAGCGGCCAGTCGGGCCAGGTGAGCAGCTTGTTCTCGCGCTCCGGCGGACGCGGCAGGATTTCGAGCTGAACGATCGACTTCGCGCCCTGGCGCGCCGAGGTGCCGATGCAGTCGGAGCCGGTGTCGCCGCCGCCGATGACCACGACGTTCTTGCCGCCCGCGAGGATCGGCGCGACGTCGCCGAGCGGTTCGCCGCTCACGCGGCGGTTCTGCTGCGGCAGGAAATCCATGGCGAAGTGGATGCCGGACAATTCGCGGCCCGGGATCGGCAGGTCGCGCGGCGCTTCGGAGCCGCCGGTGAGCACGACGGCGTCGTGGCCGGCGAGGAGCTCGTCGCTCGCAAGATCGACTCCGACGTTCACGCCGTAATGGAAGGTGACGCCTTCGGCTTCCATCTGGGCGACGCGCCGGTCGACGATGTGCTTCTCCATCTTGAAGTCGGGGATGCCGTAGCGCAGAAGACCGCCCGCCCTGGCGTATTTTTCGTAGACGTGGACGGACTGGCCGGCGCGAGCAAGCTGCTGCGCGCAGGCCAAGCCCGCCGGTCCGGAGCCGACAATCGCTACGGTCTTGCCGGTTTTTAC
>CAYVBN010000681.1:0-31041 GCA_964449645.1 uncultured Hyphomicrobiales bacterium | reverse complement strand
CGACGACGTGGGAAGATCGTGCATCAATCCGTACTTACGTCCGGACTCCACCACTTGTTTGATTTCGTCAATTTCGCTCTGTGGAATACCAAATTTATGAAGCCCATCCAGAAGTGCATAACCTAAGACAAACCACAGATTTCCGATGTCGCCCGGCCCTCCGGGGATCGATACTGCGCCTTCGGCTAAACCTGATACGGCAGATTTTCCTATGTCTTTTACAATTTCGGTTGCGCCAGGTTGATGCCTATAAATCGGCGACACATCGACCGGTGACAGCCCCGCCGGCGTGAACGGATCAAACAGATTTGGCCCCAGAGCCTCGTTAAAGGGTACGAAGACGGGGGCCGCAGTATTGCTGGGCGCCTCCGAGATTCCATAACGATCGTTTTGCGGGGAGGCCGGATCGAGCGGGTACGGTCCGAAGGCGGTGCCGAATTTCGAAAAGCCCGATCCGGTATCGTCCCCCGCAATTGACGGTACGACAAACGGGTCCGCGCCCGGTACGAGTCCGAAGTGCGCCGCGACGCTCCGCGCCGCGTCCTCCGGTTCAGGCTCCGGGTCCGGCGTGACAACGATTTCGGGAAGCGGGATCGCCTCATCCGAATAATTCGGGGAAGGAACCTTTTTGTCAGCCGAAGCCAGGCGCAAGGGAGCGATGGCACCCGCCGCAACCGGCGCCTCACCGAAATCTGACGGTTCGAGCAATGCGGTGAGCGGGACGAACGTGGTCTCCAAGGGATTCAGAGACGATCCGCCGTAAGGGTTCAACGGAATAGGCGCCGGTCCCAGCCAGGACCCAAATGATGACGGCAGACCGTCAATCCAATTCGCGTAATCGTCCGTCGCGCCGTAGCGCGGGAAAGATAAGGCCATCTGTGTTTTCCTGATTGATACGCACGCACACCACGCGGGACCGGCGCGGTGCGGCTCAGCAAAGGAGCCGGGTTGATTGACCCGAGACGGCTACCGTGCGCAGCTCGGGGTTGCTACGTGAAGGAAATTGGAGACGAAGGAATGCTGCGCCGTTTGCGCGACGCTTCGATTCTCGTGAACGACAGAAGCCGTGATGAGCTACCGGCGCTGCCTAAGGGCAGGCGCGGAGATTGGTATCAAACAAAAACACCCCGGCGTGGAGGTCTACCCGGGCGCTGGTACTCGATCATGACAACTCGGAACTTAACCGATCCGGGTTGTATGGAAGTAAACAACCGCCGAATTGCAGATCGGCCGCAATTCAAATTCAGCATCCGCGAAACATGCGGGGCACGCCGCGCATCTCGCGCCGTCGCGCGTCATGGCGACCGACGATTTCGTGAGATGCCGGAGCCGTTATGGCCTCATTTTTCTCCCCCGAATAACGGCACCCTCTTGTTGGCCGACTCATGCCACGCGCCTTGGATGTTCTCGCGGTTCGACCCGGCCTCTTCACGACCGGCTTCGTTGCCTTTGTTGTGACTCAATTCACCGGAATGCTGCCGACACGCGTCAATAGATTCGGGGGCTCGAATATGCGCAGTGCGGTTCTCAGCATGCACGATGCTGAATTGATTGTAGCAGCCGTGTGTCTTGCTGGTTTTGCGCTCGCTATCCTTGCAGGGCATCTGTCTCGGGCAAGGCACCACAGCCGGCGGCCGATGATCAGCCCGATGAGATTTGGCCTCCATACGCCGCAAGACAGAGACCTGCGGCGGTGGGATCCGCGCTGATTCGCTCAACGCGGCGCGTGTTGGATTTGCAATCCGGAATCGGTGAAACAGCAGACATCGGCGTCAAGCAAAACGCCCGGCGCGGAGGTCCGCCCGGGCGCTGATTGTCGACGTTGACAACTCGGAACCTAACCGCTCCGGGTTGAGATGAAGTAAATCCCCCACCGGATTGCGGAGCTGCCTTTCGGCCCGCCCCGATGGCCTTCATCCTGCGAGATGCTCACACGCATCACGCGGCAAACCTCACTTCTTGCACTCTCCGTAATATCCGAAGCCGCGGTCCTTGTCGGTCGTCGTGAAGCACTGCCCGGCGGCATTCGTCATGGCGGAGGCGCGCGGCGCTCCCTGGGCGGCAGTCCTCTCGGCCGGGACTCGGCTTCCGGCGCTCGCGCCACGTTCCGCCGACGTCGACACACGCGTGTACCGCGCCTGGGATGAGCGCGACTCTACAAAGCCGCCTGTCTCAGCGGCGGATGCGCGCGCATAACCGTACCGTGCTCCGTTCGACCCCACGTATCCGGGATACGTTCCGACCACAGTCCGTTCAGAGGCATAAGGGCCGTAGCGATAGCCGCCATACGCGTAGTTCGCGCCCGGTCCATAGCCGTAGCCGTAGCTGTAGTTATAGCCGGGGACGAACGGCGGCCGAGGATAGCCCGAGGCCGGGAAATAGGTGGGGCCATAGCCATATGCAGCGCTCCCGCATGCGCAGGGCGCTGCCGCGTAAGCGCCAAACGGATCCGGGGCGTAGATCGGCGCAGCGCCGTAAACGCCCGCATACGGATCGTAGTAGTCGTAAGGCGCGCCGTAATAGCCCGGCGCTGCTGCATTCGCCGCAGCGGCGCCCAGCACCGTTCCGGCCGCAAGGCCGACACCGGCCGCAGCGGCAGCCGCGCCAACGCGACGACCATGATAAACGCGGCTGGCGTGATGCGTGACATTGGCGGCGCGGTAGCTGGCGTGATGGGCGCGGCCAGCCGCAAAAGACGGCGTCGCCAAGCTCAGCACCAACGCCCCGGCGCCCGCGGCGGCCATAAGCTTCCCGCGGGTCGACCCGAAGTTCATCCTAGGCATCGAAATTCTCCTCATCATAGGTTCTTTATTCCTCCGCCCGCGCGCACGTTCCAAATCTTACAAAGCAATTCCGCGTCGCGTTGATTGTTCCGGTGCGAACGGGTGTTCGCGTCCCACTACGGGAACTTGTTTGTTGCTTCGTCGGCGTTCCGCGGGAGGCACTTTGTTGCGGCGTCGCGGAACCTGCCGCATCTTCGACATTCGCTACCTTGATGCCGACGTGCGCGTTGCTGCAGGAACCAATTCGGGGGCGCAGAGTTGGCCGTGGACGCGATGGAGGTAGAAGCAATGAGCGATCCGAGAACACCCTATAACGAGCCGAGAACGAACCGGGCCGTCGATCGGACGAATGCCAATACCTGGGCGTGGATCGCCGGTATCGTGGCGCTCGTGCTGATCGCCTGGTTCATCTTCGGGTACGGAAACTGGGGCGCGAACAATTCCACGGCGCCGACAGCGAGCAATCAGGGAACCACGCAGCAGGCGCCGACGCGTCCGGCCAATCCACCGTCGACAACGGGCCAGGGAGGCCGATAGGAGGCCCTGACGAGACGGCGACAGAAAAAAAGCCGGCGAGGCAGAAAGCCCGCGCCGGCTTTTTTATCAATAGCGGATGGCGCTTTCGATTTCGCGTCACGCGCCCGGCATGATCCTTCCTGGTCTCATCTCTTCCGGCCTCATCTCCGGGCCTAATGTTTGGCCGTCACACCGGTTTCTGCGCGGGCAAGGTATTGCCGTGTGATTCCCGGCAGGTGTTCGTCCAACCAGGACGCCATTGCTTCCTCTTCGCGCAGAATTCCCTCGCAAACCCGCTTGGTCTCGCTGTCTCCGCATTCCTCCGAGGCGGCGATCAAGACCTTGTAAGACGCGATCTCCATCTCCTCGAAGGTGTAGCTCGCCATCGACCCTTTCACCACCTCGTCGCCGACAAAGAGCCCGCTGAGCCCTTGGGCCAGCGCCGTGAAGCGTCCCGCCGTGTCCTTCATGGTCGACGTGCTGCTGCCGCGTCGTTCGATGCATCCGCGGATAAGGTCCGCCTGCCGGCGGGTCTCCTGCAGATGCTGCTCCACTTTCGCTTTCAATTCGGGATAGTTCTCGATGCGCTGCGCCTGGCTGCTCAACATCTGCTCCGCCTGCTGCTCCATGGCGTGGGCGTCGCGCAGCCAGTTCATCAACATGTCCTCTCCGGTGGTCATGGTGCGTTTCCTCGTTGAGTCGTCACGAAGCAAACCGGGTC
This sequence comes from uncultured Hyphomicrobiales bacterium, assembly GCA_964449645.1. GTDB lineage: Bacteria > Pseudomonadota > Alphaproteobacteria > Rhizobiales > Xanthobacteraceae > CAYVBN01. The sequence continues at coordinate 27,021 of CAYVBN010000681.1, read as the reverse complement.
TTCGGAGGAAGGTTCCGAATGACGCGCGGCTCATCATCGTGCTTGCGTCGTCGAGCGCGTCCGACCGCGCTGCTCATCGGGCCGACGGCAGTCGGAAGTGTGACGCGAGCGCATCGAGACCGGCAACGAGCGCCTCGCGCTCGCTCCACTGCGGTGCCCGGTCGTCGACCGCCACCGCCACGATCACCCGATGCATGCGCCCCGACGGATCGAGCCGGTCGAGGACATCGGTGACCTCCCGATATCGCCCGATGACCGCGACGATCCGTTCGGCGTCGTAGTCCGGGCTGTCGGGGTTGAACTGCGGACGGCCAGCGCCGAATCCGCCGAAGCCCCGCTGGTAGGACATCGCCGGCGTCGTGCGCCGCGGCAGGCCGTGGGCGCGGTCGTGCTGGCCAACGACCGCGGCAAATTTCATGGCCGCCGCGACCTGCCGGTCATCCAGGACCCCGTTGACCCGCAGCCATCCGAGCTGCGTTGCCAGGAGCTGATCTGCCGCACCCGCCCGCGCGAGCTCGATCATGCGCTTGACGGCGGCGGGTGGATCGTCCGGCTTGAGTTTTCCCGAAGGGTAACGGGCGCCTTTCTTCGGCTTCGGACCAGGTTTCGACATCGGAGCCTCCGTTGAACGGAGGCGCGGCAAGGTTGGCTCTCCGGCGATAGGCCGGCCAGGTTGCGCAGATGTAAACCAGTCGCGATGGAGCTACGCTCCTGCGCCGCTTGCGCAACGACAGTCGACGCGCGCACAATTGCTTTCCTGGAGGGGGACGCACGATGGCCGTGGCAGACTACCCCGTGGCCGCAAAAACCGGCGAGCTCGGCGCCACGCGCGAAGCCGGCGATGCGCTGTATGTCCGCGCCTATCTGTTGCTGCTCGCCCTGCTCTCGCTCGCCGCCTTCGTGTTCGGGATCGAGAACCGGCTGACCGCCACCGGCCTTTATTTTTTCCCGCCGCCTGTCGATTGGGTGCCGCCGCTCGCCGAGGCCGACTGGGCGGAGGCGTTCGCCCGCCACCAGCAGGACCCGGTTTTCGCTGCGTGCGGCGGCTCGGGATCCATCGAGGAGTTTCGCGCGCTTTATTGGTGGGAATGGCTGCGCCGGCTGAGCATGACGGCGCTCGCCGCGACGGCGCTTGCCGGCTTGGCGTGCGCCGCACTCACCGCGCGGTTTCGCTTCGTCCTGCCGCGCCTCACGATTCTGCTTGGATTATTCGTCTGCTACGTCGCCGCGCGAACCGGCATCATGAGGCTGACGCAATCCGACCTCCTGGCGTCGTTCAACGCCGGCCAGTACAAGCACGCCGTCGAGGTCGCGTTTGCCAGCATGGCCGTCGCCGCCGCATTCGCCTCCGCCGCCCTGCCCTTCCGCGCATCCCGGATTTCGATCCGACGCTCCGAGTGGCTCTGGATCGGCGCGATCCTGCTCGACATCTGTTTCGGCGCGCTGTTTGCCGCCCGCAACGCATCGGCATTCTGGCCGACCCTCCTTGGATTCGAAGGGCGCCTGTCACCTTCGCTCGACCAGCTCACGTCGTATTCGCCGCTGTGGCTGAACTTCACGTTCAATCAGTACACGATCCAGCTCGTTCACCGGGCGCTGTCGGCCGGGCTCGCCATCGCGGCCTTCATGGCGTTGCTCGTCTCGCTGCGAAGAAGCCGCGGGATGAGCGTCGCGCTCGTTCGTTTTCTGTTGATCGGCGCCCAGATCGTCACCGGGCTTGCCACGCTTTATTTCGGCGTGCCGATCGCGCTCTCCATCGTGCATCAGGTCGGCGCCATTTTTCTGCTTGCCGCGTCGTTCGTGGTCCTGCTCGGGCGGACCGCCGAGGCCAAGCCGTCGATGATCGCGTTGGCGCGGTAGCTGTCCCACGGACTGTCAGATATTCAACTCCGTGCAGGACGATACCGGGCCCATTCCGGCGGGGACGCCATGCCGCGTCACGCGATCGACCTGCAGCCGGATCGCACGGACCGCGGCGGGGCTAAGGGCATACCCGCGCCCCCAGATGGTCTCGAGCGCGATACCGTAGGGGCGAAGCTTCTTGCGAATGCGCGAGGCGTGGATGTCGACGGTCTTCGGATCGCTCTCGGGCTCGTCACCGGAAATGGCGGCGTGCAGCGACGGCCGCGCCGCTTCGCCACGCTGGACGAGCAAGGCGAGAAAGCGCGCCTCGCCGGCCGCGAGCGCGAAGGTGCGCTGCAGCGCTCCCACGAAGGCGCCGAGTTCGCCCATGCGCAACGCGCTGACCGTCGGCATTCGCGTGTCGCGCCGCGAGCCCGGTGGCCAATCGGACGCCGGCATGGCGACCAGATAACCACGTTCGACGGCATTCGCGATCACCGGCCGGAGCTCGTCGGCCGGCCGCATGATGGCGCGCGCGATGGCCGCGACCGGAACGCCTTCATCTGCCAATCGAATGACGACGTGATCGTCGCGCGGACCGCGTGGCGTCATGCGGCACTCCCCTTCCTCCCGCCGCCCGGATGATTTCGGGAGCGGAAGCTGACGCCTCCGCTCCCGGCCAACCACACCCCGCCTCGGGGACACACTGAGCGCCGATGGACCCGGGCGACCACGATCCTCGCCGATCAGTTGCCGGTTTGTTACCAATTCGGAAACCAAATGTCAAGCGCGAGTTGCGGGTTTGCTTCCAATGTGGTAGGTGACGCAACGTGTCCAGCGGCTTAGGATCGCCGATATGGTAGCGAAGATCCGCTCCGGAGCTCGGGCTCACCTCTACATCACCGAGTGGATGGAGCATCGCGGCCTCTCCGACGAGCAGGTCGGCAACAGGCTTGGGATCACCCGCACCAGTATCTGGCGCTGGCGCACCCAGCAGCATCGCCTGAATCCCGAAAAGATCGCGGCCATCGCTGCGGCGCTCGATGTCGAGCCGCAGGAGCTCTGGCGTCCGCCGGCGCGCCGCAGCGTCGACGCGTTGCTGCGCGACGCACCCGACGAGCTGCACGAGACGGCGGTCGACATCGTCGAGCGCCTGCTGCGGCGCGCCTGATCCATTTTCTGATCGCTGCCGACAAGGTGGCGCGGCGATGTTTCTGTTCGCCGTGTATCTGTTTCCGATTTGGCAACGTCCGCGTCGTAGCGGAGATGGCGAACGTGTCCGATCCGGTCACATCGCCGCCAACGGAACATGCCGCTCTACGACATCACCCGCTATCTCACCCGCACCGACGACAGCTTCGATCGCGCGGCGATCCTGCGCGCCGCCTGGGCGGAAGCCGCCATGGTCCCGGGCCTCGGCCTCGCGGAAGCCCTCCGCCGCCGATGGCGCGCGGCCCGGTTCGAGCAGGCCACCAACCGCGATCTGGCCCGGCGCAACCGCGCATACGCGGCCGCCGTGCGGGCCGATCGGGCGGACGCGCACCGGCTGGCGCGAGAGTTTGGTTTCGACGTCGACCGGCTCCGCTTCGAGGTCGACCGCTGGCGCTACGGCAGTTCGACAGCGCGGGTGCGCGAACTCCCGCGCTTCGAGGCAGCCCTGAAGCTCGCGCGTGAACACATGCAAGCCGTCGCAAACACCGCCGCCCCAGGCAGCGATAGGGAATCGATCGTCAGCGGAACGGCCGCCGAGTAGAGGCAGGCAGCCGACCCGCCCGCCGCGACATGCGGGGCCGCGCTTCATTGCTTCGGAGGTCGCGCATCGCCGGCGCGCTCCCGCGCGCTGCGCTGCGGGACACGCGGCACCGCATCCTTGTCTTCGTGCAAAACCCCGTCTCTCGCCTCTTGCGGCCGAAACGACGATCGGATTTGCTTCCAATGGTCGGGTTTCGATCCAGCCAAGCGCAAATCGACCGGCGACGTTTATCGCGCACCACCGGAGGCTTGCAGATGAAGCTGCTCCGCACGGTTGTCGTGACCGCCCTCGTCTGCTTACCGGCCATCGGGGCATTGGCCGCCGACTATCCCGACCGCACGATCGAGATCACCGTCACGTTCGCACCCGGCGGAACCCCGGACGTTCTCGCGCGCGCGTTGGCGGAGGGCATGTCATCGGCGCTGCATCAACCGGTCGTGGTGATCAACCGGCTCGGCGCCGCCGGCGCGATCGGCGGCGGCTTCGTCAGCCGCGCCAAGCCTGACGGCTACACGCTTCTGTTCGCACCGGCGCTCATCAGTTCGGTCGTTCCGATCATCCAGGAGAACGTCGGATACACGCCGCAGTCGTTCACGCCGATCTGCCAGACGTTCGAGACGCAGATGGCATTGGTCGTCCGGCCCGACTCGCCGTTCCACACTGTCGGGGACATCGTGCGCGCCGCCAAGGAACGGCCCGCCAGCCTCTCGTACGGACACGCCGGAGTCGGCTCCATCCCGCATCTCGCCATGATCGAGCTCGCCAACGCGGCGGAGGCGAAGTTCAACGCGATTCCGTTCAAGGGCGACGCGGAGGTGATCGCTCCGCTGCTCGGCGGACACGTGGACTTCGCGCCGATGACGCTCAGTTCCGTCCCGCGCGGTGCGCTGCGCATTCTCGGGATCTTCGCAAACGTGCGCAATCCGGGGCTTCCGGAGGTGCCGACCGTCAAAGAGCAGGGCTTCGACGTGGCGCCCACGAGCTTCGGCGGCCTTCTCGGCCCGGCCGGATTGCCGGAAGACGTCAAGGTGAAACTCAACGCCGCGTGCCGAACGGCGGCGGAAACGCCGCTCTATCTCGAGACCGCCAGGCGCGCGCTCCTCGGCAAGGACATGTTTGCGGATTCGGCCGCTTTCGCCCGGCGCCTGGATGCCGATATCAAAGAGAAACGGGAGATCCTGCGGAGTCTCGGGTACCGCAGATGACGCGCGGCCAGAAACGAGAGAGCGCGCCGCGATCCCATCGAATCGAGCGCGCTCTTCATTCTCGTCAGCTCAAATCAACTCACGTCATCTACGACACTTCCGGAGCACACCTGGGAGCACATCTAGTTGCAATTCGCACTGGTGCGCCCCGGATACAGCATTAACTCTTCTTGGCAGCCTTCTTGCTTTCCGGATTCTTCCCTTCCTCAGCGGCCGCCTTGCGCGCCAGCAACAGCCAAGTCTCGGCCATCGAAGCCATCATCGCCTGCTGATGCGGAGAACTCGTCTGCTTGGAAGCACGCCGACACTGTTCGTAGAAACTGCGATATTCTTCCGACGAATGCATAGGCCTTCCGTGGCTGCGCCCCGAAGCCAACAGAGCGATAACGCCTGACGCGGAGAATGGTTCCGGTACCTTGATCCGCGACACGCCGCCACCGATCCCCGCGTTTTGGGGAATCGTTTACGCAAGCTTCATCATCGCGAGCGCCGCGCGTCCGTTCGGTCCATATGGATTGCCGAGCGATTCGCACATTTCGAAGTGGTTGTAGTTTGCCGCCTCCACGAGTTGCACCGGCTTCCCGGCGGCTTTCACCATGGCGGCGAAGTCGCGGTTCTGGCGCTGGAAATCCGGCGTCTCGTTCGTCCCATAGGTGACGACAATCGGCGCGCGCAGACGCTCGATGTGGCGCTGCGAACTCATCGCCGCCTCCATCTCGTCCGTGAACTTCACGTAGGAGCTGCGTTTCGAGAGGCGAACCGGCTTCATGTCGTACATGCCGCTCATGCACAGCCCGCCCTTCACCAGATCGGCTGGAAGGCCGAAGTCCTTTGCCCAGTCGGTCACGAGCGCCACGCCGCAGAGATGTCCGCCGGAGGAATGGCCACCGATATACAGGCGATCGGGATCGCCATCGAAGCTCGCCGCGTTCTTGTAGACCCACGCGATGGCGCGGCGCACTTGGTCGGCCATCACGCCGAGGTCGCCGCCGGCCGCCTTCACGGCGATGAAATCGAGCGCCACGTAATGCGCGCCGGCCGCGATGAACATCTCGGCCGGAAAGGCATAGTTCCTGGCTTCGCCGCCGAGCCAGGCGCCACCGTGGATGAACACGAAGATCGGCGCCTTCGCACGTTTGGTACGATAAATATCGAGCCTCTCGACCTCCGTGGGACCGTAGGCTTCCCGCTTCGGCGCACCGAGACGTGCACGCACCGCCTCGCTGTTGCTTGCGTACCGCTTGGTGATCTGGCCCGCGAGCGGTGCGTAGAAGCTCTGGTCATAGGAGGCGTCGAGTTCGATCTGATCGTAGTCCAGGAAAACCTTCGAACCCTTCTCGTGCGCGGGCGGCCCGATCCGGCATTCCTCGGCGAGCGCCGGAGTTGCCATGAGGGCGGCTGCAGCGCCCAATGCCGTGCGGCGTGTCATGCGTTGCGGAAATTCCGCCTGCTCGTTCTGCATTTTTTCCTCCCCCGAAAATCCCGACGGGAGCGCTGCTGCTCCGTCCGGCGTTCGAAGCTTACGCACCGACGAACGCCGGCAGCAAGCCGCCGCGCAAATCCACCGGCGCACGTCTTCGAGACCGGCGCATGCATAAAAAATCCCCGGCGCTTTCGCGCCGGGGCACTCGTTGCCTCAGTGGAACGTGCGGTTACTGATTGAGCTGCGAGATCGTCTTGGGATCGGGCGGCTTCGGGATCGACTGCAGATAAGCGTAGATGTCGGCGAGATCCGCATCCGAGAGAATCTTCTCGCTGAACGGCGGCATCCGCCGCGACGTCGTCCGCACGAAGCTCGCCAGCGTATCGAACGGCAGCGGATCGGGCGCCAACTTGGGCCCTGTGCCGGCGCCCTGCCCTTGCGTGCCGTGGCATTGCCAGCAGCCGTGCTGCATGAACGCGACCTTGCCGTGCTCGGCCGAGGCGGCCGACGCCGAACCATGACCCAACAGGAGACCGGCGGCGAGCGCCGCCAGTCCCACGCGAACCTGATAACGATGCATGTTTCCTCCCCTCAACGCGGCTGCGTGACGACGTCGACGAGCGCGGGTTCGCCGGCTTTGACGACATCCACCGCTTTCTTCAACACCGGCCCCAGTTCCTTGGGATCGGTGATCGGCCCGGCCGACCAGAGGCCCAGGGACGAGGCCAGCTTGGCGTAGTCGACGTTCGGATTCTCGATCCGGGTGCCGAGCGGTCCAAGGTCCTTGCCCAGATAGGCCACGCGGTTGCGCCGGTTGGACATGCGCTGAACGTGCATCGTTTCCTGGTGATAACCGCGATTGTTGTGCATCACGGTCAACAGCGGGATCTGGTGGCGTGCCGCCGTCCACAATGCACCCGGCGCGTACATCATGTCGCCGTCGCACTGGATGTTCACCGAGAACCGGCCGTGCGCCCTGTTGGCGAGCGCCGCGCCGACCGCGGCCGGCAAACCGTAGCCGACACCGAAACCGCCGGGTCCGCCGATGTGATGGTGATACTTGTCCATCGGCCACAGGCGGCTCGGCCACCCGCTGACGAACAGATCGCGACTGACCAGCGACCAGTCGAGATCCTTGATCAGCGGCCAGATCTCCATGCTCAGCCGCGCCGTGCTGATCGGGCTCGCGTCCCAGGCGAGCGCCGCGGCTGCCTTGGTGCGCTCGCGCGTCTGCGCCCAGGCCTTCTTCATCGCTTCGCCGCGCTTCTCGAACGCAGCCTTGCGGTCGTTCGGGATCGCCGCCTTCACGGCTTCGATCAACGACGGCAGCGTCGCCTCGGCGTCGCCGGCGATCTCGATGTCGACCGGCTGGAAGCGCTGGAAGTCCTGGTAGTTCGCCTTGGTGATCAGGCCGAGACTCGAAATGCTGATCAGCTTCGTGTTCGGCTTGATGTGCGATTCGCGCAGACCCGCGCCGTCCTCGGCGCCGTTGTCCACCCAGCCGTTCACCGTGCCCCAATAGTCGGAGAGCTCCATGCCGATGATCACGTCCGCCTGGCTGATCAAGGCGGCGCGCCGGCCGGTCTGGAAGAGATGATGCGTATTGGGGAAGTTCATCCGGCCCTTCTGGTCGATGACCGGCGCCTGCAGGGCTTCGGCCAGTTCGACCAGCAGCTTCACGCCGTTCGGCGTACGGGCCGCCTTGTCGACCACGATCACCGGCCGCTCGGCGTTGACGAGCAGTCGCGCCGCTTCGCGTACCGCGTTGAGATCGCCCTGCGGCGGCGCGGTCGGCACGTAGCGCGGAATCGTCAGCTTGCTGCGGTCGTGGATCGTCTCTTCCTGAATCTCCGCGTCGAGCGCGATCATCACCGGCTCGTACGGCGGCGTCATCGCGATCTTGTAGGCGCGCACGAACGACTGCGCAAAGTGCTGCAGCGAGACCGGCTGGTCGTCCCACTTGGTGAAGTCGCGCACCAGCGCGTTGATGTCCTGCGCCGAATGGAAGGTCGGCACACCGGGCGGACGCTTGGAGGCGTCGAGGTCGGTGCCGCCCATGATGATGACCGGCACGCGATCGCACCATGCATTGTAGATCGCCATGGTGGCGTGCTGGAGACCGACCGTGCCGTGGCAAAGCACCATCAGAGGCTTGCCGGCGATCTTGAAATAGCCATGGGCCATTCCGACCGCGGATTCCTCGTGCATGCAGGTGAGAAATTCCGGCTTCTTGTTGCCGCCGTAGTTGATGAGCGATTCATGCAACCCGCGGAAGCTCGATGCCGGGTTGCAGGGCATGTATTCGATATCGAGCGACTTGATGACGTCGACCATGAAATCGGAGCCGGCCGGTCCCGATGCCTGCGGCAACTCCTTCGGAACTTCGGTTTCGGCAGCAGCCACTGCGGCCGTCGGCCGGATCGCGGACGGTCGCGGCGGGTCCGCGAGAGGCGCCGAAGCGGAAGCGGCCGCCTTCGCAACGTCCGGACTGGCAACCGCGGTAGCGGCGCCGGCAACGGCGACCCCCGTCAGGAACTTGCGACGGTCCACTTTCGCTTTCTGGTCTTGCTTTGCCATGCTCACCTCCCTCGAACGCGACGTAGAAATTTGAAGCGGTCGCGTTCTTCTCAATTGTGCGCAGGTTCGCGCTTGGATTGGGCGCAAAATTACCATGCAGAAGGAATTTGTCACCGTGAGAAATCTGCAGCTCCAAAACGAGCCTATGCATGACCGCACTGCACCATTTGCTTGCCCGCAGAACGGTCCGGGCAACAGCCGGCCGCTGTCGCACCGTCACGTGGGGACTGAGCAACGTCAGAATTGCGGATCGAGGGTCAGGACGTGCGCGCGGGCATGCGGCTTTCGCGTGCGCCGGCCGGCGCACCGGCGCACGCCTCAATGCGTCCAGGGGACGCGGCGGTTGTAGGCGAAGTTGTCGGCGTAGGCCAAGCCACGGCGCAGGGACACGGGGGGATCGCGCACCACGTAGGCGATTCCCTCCCGCTCGCAGTAGGCGATCGCCTCTTCCTTCGTGGGGAAACGCAGGCGAACCTGCTGGCGCATGTCCCCCGAGCTCGTCCACCCCATCAGCGGCTCGACCGCGCGGGGCTCCTCCGGCTCGTATTCGAGCACCCACGCCTTGGTCTTGGCGGTGCCGGACTGCATTGCCGTCTTCGCCGGCTTGTAGATGCGCGCGATCATCTTCGGACTCACGAGCCTCCTGACAACGAGACCTGCAGCCCGGCCATGGTCGGAGCGGCAGGATTTGAACCTGCGACCCTCTGCTCCCAAAGCAGATGCGCTACCAGACTGCGCTACGCTCCGCCGAAAATGGGCTTGCAGTTCCCGTACTGCGGCTCTCGATACACGCTTCGCCCGGAGCCAGCAACCCGTTCCCGGGCCGCCCGAAGCGGGCCCTAGCGTCCGCGGAACATCGGGTGCGCGACCCGGTCCCCCACCGCGATGCCGAGCCGCTGGGCCGTTCCGCCGGGCACTTCGAGCACGGCGCGAACCGGCCCGCCGGACGGAATGATGGCGGTCGACAGCGGCTGCGTATTCTCGGCAATGCGGGCGATCCGGCCGTCCGAGCGGATGAAGAACATATCGAGCGGGATGTAGGTGTTCTTCATCCACATCGCGACCTCCTGGTCGCGCTTGAAGTCGAACAGCATGCCGCGCCCCTCGGGCAGCTCCTTACGGTACATCAGCCCGCGGCTGCGCTCCTCGTCGTTGACGGCGAGTTCGACCGCAAAGACGTGGACCCCGGATCTGCTGGCGATTTCCAACGTCTGCTGCTCGGCGGCAGGGAGCGGGCGGCCGACGAATGCGGCCAAGACCAGAACCGCGAAGGTGAACGCGACACGCTTCATCATGACGACAGACCCGGTTCGATCGCGCCCCGCCGACGGCATGACGATTTCGCCCGGCCGCCGTGCTGCACTGCATTGCACGCGCGCGAAGCCGGCTCAAGAGGGTGATGGGGCGCACCGCGGTGCACACCGTTGCGGATCTTCGGATCACAGGACTGTTCGCCGAATCGCGCCTGCGCGGATTCCGTAAATTTGTCCGCGCATGCTGCACCGCAACCGGAAGACACCCGGGCCGGAAGGCGTGCAGCCATCCTGCAACCAGGACGAGACCGGGACGAAGCGATCAAGCCAAGGGTGAAGCCAAGGTCGATGGCCAACGGGAAGGCGCCGGAAAGGCGGTGCCCGTCACCCTGCTCTGTTTTACGGAAACGCCGACGCTTGCCTCGCCGCGCGGGGCAGAGGCGAAGCCGCCGCCATGCTGTTGATTCGCCCGCTCAGTGCGAGGCCGGGCCGTGCGATCCGCCGTCCGGCCGCACCTCGGCCGCCATCAGGCCCTTCGGGCCGGGTCCGAAGCGGACCAGCACCGTCTGGCCCGGCCGCAGCTCGGTGATTCCGTAGCGCCGCAGCGTCTCCATGTGGACGAAGATGTCGGGCGTGCCCTCGCCGCGGGTGAGGAAACCGAACCCACGCAAGCGGTTGAACCACTTGACCTGAGCCCGCTCCAGTCCGCTCGTCGGCGTCACCGTGACATGCGTGCGCGGCGGCGGCATCTGCGCCGGATGCACGGCGGTCGATTCGTCCATCGAGAGGACACGAAACGCCTGCAGACCCTTCGGCCGTTGCAGCGCTTCGCAAACCACGCGCGCGCCTTCGTACGCCGTCTGAAAGCCATCACGGCGCAGACACGTCACGTGCAGCAACACGTCAGCGAGACCGTTGTCGGGCACGATAAAGCCGTAGCCCTTCGAGACGTCAAACCACTTGATGACGCCCGTGATCTCGACGACGGATGCAGCCGTCTCGTTTCCGATTTCTCCCAATACATCGGGAGTGAAATCGAAGTTTGTTGTCGGCCCCTTGGGCCCAAATCCGTCCGACGCCATGACGCTGGACGCTGCCGCCTTTCTGGCGCCTCTTCGAGGGCGCTTGAACGAATCTCTACCGGCGAAGATAACACCGACCCGCAGATGGAAAAGAATAAAATGCAGTTTCGCAACAGGTACGAAGCTGCCTGTGCAAATCATTGCGTTGAAATTTTGTTTGCACGTTGCAAAAGAACATCACTCGACCGGACTCAAGCGGAGACGAACGGCGCCAATACGGTGCCAATGTCGGCGCGGATCACGAGATCGGCCAGATCGTCGAAGTCGGTCGGATCGCGATTGAGAATCACGAGCTTTGCGCCGTTGCGCTTGGCCATGAGCGGAAAGCCGGCCGCCGGCCACACCACGAGCGAGGAGCCGATGGCGAGAAAGAGATCGCACGTGCCGGTGAGGTGCTCGGCGCGGCGCATCGCCGATTCGGGCATCGCCTGACCAAAGGAGATGGTCGCGGTCTTGATGTAGCCGCCGCAGTCTTCGCAGTTCGGAGCGGCGCCGCCCGCCGCTTCGAACCGCGTCCTGATCCAGGAGAGGTCGTAGCGCCGCGCACAGTCGAGACAGACCGCATAGGTCGTGTTGCCGTGCAGCTCGACGACGTCTTCGGGCGCGAAGCCCGATGCCTGGTGCAGGTTGTCGATGTTCTGCGTGATGACCGCCGGCACCTTGCCTTCGCGATAGAGGGCTGCGAGCGCAAGATGGCCGCGTCCCGGGCGCGCGGTGGCAAAGTGCGGATCGATCTCGAAGCGGCGGCGCCAGGATTCGTTGCGCATCTCCGCGCTCGCCAGGAACTGGTCGAACGGAATCGGCCGGTTGCGGCTCCAGATCCCGCCGGGCGAGCGGAAATCCGGAATGCCGCATTCGGTCGAGATGCCCGCACCGGTAAACGGCAGAACCGTGCCGGCATCGTCGATCAGGTCACGCAGCCGCCGGGCGGCTGCCTCGAGGTCCGGTGCGATCATGGGCTCCCCGCAGTGGGACAATATAATATCGTGTACCTAGGCTCGGCGACGACGCCTGCGAGTCCCCGAACCCGACGTTCGCAGAACCGTGCGGCAAGTCCGTTGCGGCCTTCGGGTTAAAAAAGGGGCCCTAGAAACATAGCTTTGCTAGTGTTCCTTTCGAAGTTCACGTGAGCAGGTGCCGCGCGCGCTTGCGAACTTGGGAACCGGGACACGAGACGAGAGGTGCCCATGCGTTATCTCCACACCATGCTGCGCGTTCGCAACCTCGACGACGCGCTCGATTTCTATTGCAACAAGCTCGGCCTGCGCGAGGTTCGCCGCCGGGTCGACGACAAGGCCCGCTACACCCTGGTGTTCCTGGCGGCGCCCGACGATGTCCCGCTCGTGGAGAAGAGCAAGCAGACGGGCCGCGACGCGCCGCTGGTCGAGCTGACCTACAACTGGGACACGGAAGACTATGGCGAGGCGCGCTATTTCGGCCACCTCGCCTACGAGGTCGACGACATCTACGCCACCTGCGAGCGCCTGATGAAGGCCGGGGTCACCATCAACCGCCCGCCGCGCGACGGCACGATGGCCTTCGTGCGCTCGCCCGATAAGCATTCGATCGAGCTGCTGCAGAAGGGCGCCGCCCTGCCCCCGAAGGAGCCCTGGGCGTCGATGCCGAATACGGGGAGGTGGTAGGGCGTTTGAGGTAGACGGACCGGTAGACGGACCGGCAAACGGAATGCCGCTACGGCAGATCTAACCGAAGGGTGGAATCCAGGTTCGCGCCGCCCCTCGGCTGTGCACCGCCGCCCGTGGCCCGCTGCAGCCGAGAGTTGAGGTCCGTCTTCGGGCTTTCGGGCGGCACCTAGTAGCCGGATCGAAACGCCAACGCGCCGGACAAACGGCGAGCGGGAACTGAAGGCCGCCGGCGCTCCGGGCCGGAGGCATGCCAAACACCTCTGCCATTCCTGTGCCCCGGTCACTCGGTCCGCCTTTCAAAGCCTCGGCATAAGCTCAGGTGCGCGGGGCCTCTCCACGCCCGCCCCCGGCCACGCGCTTGCCCGCCCGCGGCAACCTCTTTATATGTCGCCGCGCCCGCGCCCTACCCGGCCCCGTTCCGGACAGCCGTCTCCCGGCGCGGCGAAGTCTGCGCCCTTCGTCTAGCGGTCCAGGACGCCGCCCTTTCACGGCGGAAACACGGGTTCGATTCCCGTAGGGCGCGCCATGACAAATCAATAGCTTAGCTTCCCCAATTCCTGCGCGGCTACAATATCGCTCCAATACAACACGACGGATACAATGGAGGCTCCATTGAGCGCCCTCCCCACTCTCGCCCTCTCCGTCCGCCAACCGTGGGCCTGAGCGACACGCCGGCAAGGACCGTCAAGAACCGATCGGTCGCGGCCATCAGGTGGATGCGGCCGCTCACAGGCCAGCCCGCGCATTCTCCGCGCAAAGTTCTTTTCGGTCGGGCGCTGAGGTAGCATTCATCAGCTCCTTTACGCGTGATCGGCTTGTGAATTTCCTCGTTGCACAGGCCGCTGCCGAATGAACAGCAGGTCAACGACAATGCCGGACATCCCCGACGAACGCCAACTTGTCTTCACGTCCGATCCGGAGCGGTTTATCGGCGCGATCAAAACCGACGACCGCGAAGTACGTCGGCGCGCATTTCAGTATCTGGACGATCTCGCCATTTGCGAAATCGTTCGCTTCTGCCTGAAACCGCACGACAACGATCGACTCGGCGACATGCTTCAACTCTATGACGACGAGGTCATGGCTTTGGAGCCTGAACACCGCCTGAGCATCTACGGGCACATCAACGGCTTGGTCCAAAACACCAGCCTCGCTTCCGTCAATGCATTTATGCCGTTCATCCTCCGCGATACCGTGTTCAACGTCGTCGCCACAGCGGTTCTGGACTACGTCAGTCTCGCACCGTTGACCGACAATGATCCGATGAGCCGGCCAAAGGACATCACTGGCCTGATCGAATTGGGGGCGGTTAAGAACAAAGGTGCGGCATTCGGCGGCCTCCTGTTCCTGGGCGACCGACGCGTCAATCAACTGCTATGGCCGCTTCGGAATCGTTTGGACGACCACGAGGTCAACGAAGCTATCAGGTGCACGACAGGGTATCTCTATTCCGCGACCGTTGATTTCTTAATCGATTGGCTGTCAGAAATGGACGGCGACGGTCAAAATCGGCGTTACGGCAGCGTCTCCTCGGGCATAGCCCTATGCAAACGCCACAACAGGTTTGACATTGTGCTCACCGGCGAGCGTCCGTTTCCATACCCCACTATGAAACGGGAAGAATGGGAACAGATCACCAGGCCGATTCCCGTGGCGGACTACGTCAAGCAGGTCGCACCGCGCCTCTATGCGCTGGAACGCGCCGAACCGCCGCCGCGCATCATGCCCGCCGTTCTCCGCGAATGGGGACTCGAACCATCCACCAGTCCCGACGAAGCCGCGCGGTGAATCTCAATTGATGGCGCGCACGCGCTGAGCGCCCTCCACTTCGCCGTCCCGACTGCTGTTCTTCCGCATCGGCGCGCGAAGAGGTGCGATCGGGTTCCCTCGCCCCATCTTACCGGGCGTTGGGTTCCGTCACGAAGCTCTCATCTTTTTCCCGGTTACAGGGACGCTGATATGCGCGGTGGCCTTGGACGATGTTTCGAGCTGCGCGTTAGCGCCTGGGCGGATGCAGTTCGACAACATGGAGGTGACCACATGTCGAGAACCATGATTCAGAAACTGATTGCTGCGGCCACCGCTGCCCTGATCGGTTCCGCATCGCTGGCGATGGCCGCCCCGCATCATCACATCCGACACCTGGCTCCGGGGTACAATGCCTACAACGCAGCCCCGTTGCACGACGTGTACGACCACGCCAAGGGCGACATCAAGGATCACTGAATGCGAGCGTGACATCGTGCGTGCGGACGCGGCGAAAACGTCGTGTCCGCACGTTCATTTTGGTTTCGTGTTTGGCGTCTCGGACCGGGCAGGAGCTAGAGCTGTTTTCTCATAAGCCGCCATAGTCGCCATAACCCTCGTATTCGCTCCCCCATCGCCGGTTATCGCACAGCCGGTTATCACACACTTGCCGATTGGAGCGGGTCGCAAGCTGCGGCATCATGCCGAGGCGGGGCGGCCACGAACCGATTGGGAGGTGGCAGCATGAATGGAATCAAGCGTCCGCTCGAGGCGATGATCATCGGCTCACGCTGGCTGGTGGCGCCGTTCCTGCTGGGCCTGATCGTCGGCCTCGTGGCCCTGCTCTACACGTTCGTTCTCAAGCTCGCCGGTTTCGTCATGGAATTGCCGACGTCCGAGTCCTCGATCGTCATCATCGGCGTGCTCAACCTCATCGATCTCACGCTCACCGCCAATCTGATCGTGATCGTGATCTCGTCGAGCTACGAATATTTCGTGTCGCCCGTCGATCCGACGGCGCACCCTTCCTGGCCGAAGGGGCTGAGCAAGATCGGATTCTCCGGCCTGAAGGAAAAGGTGCTCGGCTCGATCGTCGCCATTGCGGCGGTCAACGTGCTCGAATGGTTCATGGACATCGATCGGCAGGTCGACAATCAGAAGCTCGCCTGGGTGGTCGGAATCCTGATGGCCTTCGCCATTGCCATGCTGGTGCTGGCGATCGCCGATCGGATCGGCGATGCGGATGGGAGCAAAGACCATTGAGGCGGCGGGCGGCGCGCCTCCGCTCGGATCGATTGCCAACGGGCCACGGGCCGCATAGCGTTTGTACCGGACAGCGATCGCGGCCAACTCTCCGAACGGACGAGGCGCCCATGATGTTCCGCACAACCGCTCTTCTGTTCACCATCTTGCTGCTCGCCAGTGCGACCCCGACGTCGGCCGAGGAATCGATCAAGGTCGCCGTCGGCGCGCGCGGCAATTGGGAGACGGCGGCCGCCGAGCTCGGCCAGAAGGCCGGCTTCTTCAAGAAGCGCGGGCTCGCGCTCGAAATCCTCTACACCCAGGGCAGCGGCGAGACGCAGCAGGCGGTGATCTCCGGCAGCGTCGACATCGGCGTCGGCCTGGGGACCACCTCGGTCATGGCCGCCTTCGTCAAGGGCGCGCCGGTCCGCGTCATCGGCAACGCCAGCACCGGCTCGAGCGAGTTCTGGTACGTGCCGGCCGCGTCGTCCATCCGCAGCATGAAGGACATCGACGGCCGGACCATCGCGTTCTCGACGCGTGGCTCGTCGAGCAACATAGAAGTGCTCGCGTTCCTCGAGCACTACGACGTCAAAGGCATTCCGGTCGCGACCGGCGGGCCGACGCCGACGTTCACGCAGGTGATGTCGGGCCAGGTGGACGTCGGCTGGTCGTCGCCGCCCTTCGGGCTCGACGCCGCACGCGAAGGCAAGATCCGGATCATCGCGCGCGGCAACGAGTTGCCGCGCTTCCGCGACCAGACGATCCGGCTGATCGTCGCCAACGCGGCCTACCTCGACGCGCATCGCGAGGTGGCGGCGCGCTTCATCGCGGCCTACGGCGATACGCTCGACTGGATGTACGGGGATCCGGCCGGCCTTGCCGCCTACGCGGCCTTCGCGCATGTCCCCGAGGAAACAGCCCGCCAGGCGCGCGAGTTCTATCCCAAGGAGGGCCTGCGGGTCGATCGCATCTCCGGCCTGCAGTCCGTCATGGACGACGGTGTCACTTTCAAATACCTGTCCGCCCCGCTCACCAAACAGCAGCTTGACGGCCTGTTCCAGCTTCCGAAGGTCTCGCAGTAAGGGCCTGGTATGGAAACCAGGTCGACGCTCCACGGTCCGCTTCGCACGCGCTGCTGATCCGGGCCCTCAACCCGTCGCGCTCGACACGTGAGCTGCCGCGCTGTGGACCCGGGAACCAGTCACCACATATCGGTCTCATGTCGCGGACTCTGATCGTCATCGGGCTTCTGATCGTCGCGGCCGGCCTGCTCTGGCCCTGGCTCAGCCGCATCGGCTTCGGCCGCCTGCCGGGCGATATCCTGATCCGGCACGGCAACGTCACCCTCTACATACCGATCACGAGCGCGATCCTGGCGAGCATCCTCCTTTCGCTCGTGCTCTGGTTCCTCGGTCGGTGACGGCCGGCGGCCGAAACGTTCCGGCCGCCCTGCCCTCACGCGGCTCTGACGGTTGCGAGAAACTGGTCCACTTCCGTTTTCAGGTGATTGCTTTCGTTCGAGAGCTCGCGGGCCGAAGCGAGCACCTGGGCGGAGGCCGAACCGGTATCAGCCGCTCCGCGATTGACGTCGGCGATATTGGTCGCGACGTGCGAGGTCCCGAGCGCCGCCTGCTGGACGTTGCGGGCGATCTCCCGGGTGGCAGCCCCCTGTTCCTCAATGGCGGCCGCGATCGTGGAGGCGATCTCGGAAATGCGATCGATGGTCGTTCCGATCTCCTTGATGGCCGTCACCGAATCCCGGGTCGCCGTCTGCATTCCGCCGATCTGAGCACCGATCTCATCGGTGGCTTTGGCGGTCTGCGCGGCGAGCGCCTTCACCTCCTGGGCGACGACCGCGAAACCCTTGCCGGCTTCGCCCGCACGCGCCGCCTCGATGGTCGCGTTGAGCGCCAGGAGGTTGGTCTGCTCGGCAATCGCAGTGATGAGCTTGACGACATCGCCGATGCGGCCCGCCACGCTCGAGAGCTCGTTGATGCGCATGTCGGTCTGCTCGGCTTGCCGCACTGCTTCGGCGGCGATCCGGCTCGATTCCTGCACCTGCCGGGCGATCTCGGCGACGGAACCGGCGAGTTCTTCCGAGGCGGACGCGACGGCCTGAACATTGGATGATGCTTGTTCGGACGCCGAAGCCACCCCGCCCGAGAGCTGCTGCGTCGATTCCGCGGTCTTGGTCAGCGTTCCGGCGGCGGCCTCGAGCTCGGTCGAAGCTGCCGATACAGTATTGATGATATCGCCGACCGCGGCCTCGAATGTATCGGCCAGCCGGTGCATGTCGGCGCGACGGACGTCGGCGGCCGCGCGTTCGCGCTCCGCCTTTTCGGCCGCCTCCTGTCGGGCTTTTTCCGCCAGCTTGATCTTGAACTGATCGACCGCGCCGGCGATCTCGCCGACCTCGTCCTTACGATCCTTGCCCTTGATCTCGATGTCGAACTCGCCCCCGGCGAGCCGCTGCAGCATGCTGACCAGGCCGCGGATCGGCTGGGCGATGCCGTACTGTCCGATGGCGAATCCGAGCATCAGGCCGAGCAGAATTCCGACGACCGCGATGGCAATCATCGTCTTCGAAGCCGTATTGTATTCAGCATCGGCCTCCGCGGTGACCTGATCCATCCACTTCTCGAAGTCGGTGTCGAGCGAACGCAGGCTCGTACGCAGTGTCTCGGCAGCCGCCGTGCTCTCGATGACGGTGTCCCGCAGCTTGGCGACTTCGGCCGTCATCTGAAAATTCTTCACCGCGTCGGCGGCCCGATAGGTCGCCGCGACGTCACTTTCGTACTTGTTCCACTGCTGTTCGATTGTCGCGGCATACCGCTTGGCGACCGCCGTATCGAAGGCACGCAACTCTCCGAGGTGCGTTTTGAACGCATCGGTCTGCGTGGCGATCTCGTTCTGAACCGCCTTGCGAGCTTCCAGACGAGGATCTGTGGCGAGCTGGAACTCCGCCCGATTGATGGCCAGCAGCGCCGTGTTCATACGGGCCACGAGCACGGCAGCGTCGGCATTCCGATTGATGCGCTCGGCGGCCTGATCCACCACGCTCAACGCTTCGATGCCGAAGACGCTGATGCCGGCAGCGACCGCCGACAGCAGAATGATCAATGTGAGAATCTTGGTGAGGATGCGGAAGCGGGAGAGAAGCAACATGAGAATCCTCTTTGCGTCGGACGCGACAGAATGTGAGCGGCTGCTCACCGCCGTGTGCCGACCTGCGAGTTCGGAAATCGGTATGTGAATTACAGAGCAGGATTGAACGCGTCAGCGGCACTGACGATTGTCGGGCGACCGCTGACTACTCGCGTGCGGACCGTCAACGAACGAGCACCGCAGGCGTAATGGAATACTTACAATGTATGTTAAAGAAAAGGTAAATTGTTACGGCGACAAATCGAACACGATCTGCGCCGCAATGTCGGTGCGTGTGAAGGAGTTCACATCCGAGCCTTCGCGGCGGATCTAGTGTGGCTTTCGGGGTTCACTCGTGGAGCCCGTCATGTCGAAACACGATCCTACGCTCGACCGTTTCGATTTCGAACGCATCGCGGCAGAAGGGAAAGTCGCCCGGGCGGAATTCCTGAAAGCGAACTGCGGCCCTCCGTTGCGCACCCTCGAAGTGGCCGCCCTCGTCGCATCGCTCGGCGCCGTGCTGATCTTCGGTCACGCGAGCACGAGCCGCCGCATGCTCGACGCCACCGCGCGCCTCGAGCGCATGGCGACGAGGCTGGAGAACGCGGCAAGCATCACGCCGGCGGCGGCGCGCGACGTGGCCCATTTCATGGGCGAGGCCCGATACGACTGCCTGCAGGTTACATGCCGCTCCGACCTGGAGGCGCGCAACCATGTCGCCCGGGCCCGCATCGAGACCCGGCTCCGGACCATCGCTCGCCTACCCGACATCACCGCAAGCAACCGCCATCGGACCAGCGGGATGGGCGAGTGAGGAAATCGCAAGCGATGTAAGAGCGTTGCGTTCCGCGTTTCAACCAGGCGTTGATCGCATGCCGAACGCGACATCGGTGTGCGGGAACCGGGCGCCACTTTCCTTGTTGTCAGTCTGGCTGGCCGCAATTTCCCCGCTCGAGCGCATGGTCCAGCTGCCGGCGGCGTTTCGCGTCGGCGGTGCGCGCCCCCTATCGGGGGTGAGCAATCCCACGTGGAGAAATGCCGTGCGTCGCCGCGATCTTATCGTCGGAGCCATCATGTTGCCCGCCGGGGAAGTTGTCCGCCGTTTGTTCTCCGGCGAGGCGCGCGCGGCGGATGCGGGCCAGCGGTTCGATGCGTCGACGGTGCGGCAACTTGCGCGCGAACTCGCGCAGAAGCCCTATGCGCCGCCCGACACGAAGCTTCCGGACAATCTCAAGAACCTCAGCTACGACCAGTACCGCAGCATCCGCTTCCTTCCCGAGAAGGCGCTCTGGCGCGGCGAAGGGCTCCCCTTCGAGCTGCAATTCTTCCACCGCGGCTTCTACTACTCGAATCGCGTCGATCTCTACCAGGTCGCGCAGGGACTCGCGCTGCCCATCGCCTACTCGCCGAGCCTGTTCTCGTTCGGTCAAGTGACGCCGCCGTCAGCCGACGCCGATCTCGGCTTCGCCGGATTTCGCATGCATGCACCGATCAACCGGCCCGACTATTTCGACGAGGTCGGGGTGTTCCTCGGCGCCAGCTATTTCCGCGCGGTCGCCAAGGGGCAGACCTATGGATTGTCGGCGCGCGGCCTGTCGATCAACACCGGCGATCCCAAGGGGGAGGAGTTCCCGGCCTTCAAGTCGTTCTGGATCGAGAAGCCGCAGCCGCAAACGAATTCGCTGGTCGTTCACGCGCTGCTTGACAGCAAGAGTGCGGCTGCGAGCTATCGCTTCACCATCCGCCCCGGTGAAACGACGGTCTACGACATCGAGATGGCTCTCTATCCGCGCGTCAGGATGGAGCAGGCCGGGATAGCCTCGCTCACCAGCATGTTCTTCTTCGACGCCAACGATCGTATCGGCGTCGACGATTTCCGCCCTGCCGTGCACGATTCCGACGGGCTCGCCATGCGCAACGGCCGCGGGGAGGAACTGTGGCGGCCGCTCGCCAATCCGCGCGATCTCCAGATCAGCACGTTCAACGACACCAATCCGCGCGGCTTCGGACTGATGCAGCGTCAGCGCGACTTTCGCACCTACGAGGACCTCGAGTCGCATTTCGAGAAACGGCCGAGCGCCTGGGTCGAGCCGATCGGCGACTGGGGCGAAGGGGACGTCGTGCTCATCGAGATCCCCACGAAAGAGGAGATCCACGACAACATCGTCTCGTTCTGGCGCGCGCGCGAGCCGCTGCGTGAGAAAGGCGAGTACAACTTCACTTACCGGCTGCACTGGGGCAACGGAAAGCCCGGACCGCACACGCTCGCCCAATTCGTCCGCACCAGCACCGGGATCGGACCGGACGGCACGCGCCTGTTCGTGCTCGATCTCGTCGGTGACAAGGTGAAGGCACTGGCGCCGTCCGACAACATCCGCGGCGTCGTCGAAGCGGACAAGGGCAAGATCAGCAATATCGTCACCCAGCCCAATCCGGAGATCGGTGGCTGGCGCATGAGCTTTCAGCTCGCAAGCGAAAGCGCGCCGCTCGTCGAATTGCGCGCGCAGCTCATGCAGAACGATCAGCCCCTCTCCGAAGTGTGGATCTATCGGTGGACGCCGTGACATCCCGCCGCGCGAGCGCGGAGACGAGCGGCGCCGCCAGCAACCGGCCTTTCCTGCCGTCCGAGTCTCCGCTCGACATGCCGCGCCAGTCCTTGCGCCAGACCGCAGGCCAGCTTGCGCGGCCGACGACGAGCCCGCGCGGGATTGCCGTCCGCCGTCTCGCTCTCCTCGTGGTCACCGCCGGACTGACCGTGTTTGCCGGCTACGAGATGTACGACGTGCTCGCGGTCGGCGGCCTGACGCTCCTGGAAATGCTGGTTCTCGTGCTGTTCGTGCCGCTGTGCGCGTGGCTCGCTCTCTCGTTTTCCACGACGCTCGCCGGGCTGCTCTCCGAGCGCGCACCGGGCGTTGCGCTTGGGATCGACGCCGCCGGGCCGTTGCCCAGGCTCTCGAGCCGCAACGCGCTTCTCGCCCCGACCTACAATGAAACGCCACACCGCGTGTTCGCACGCCTGCAGGCGATCTATGAGTCGCTCGCAGAGACCGGCCAGATCGACCGGTTCGATCTCTTCATTCTCAGCGACACGACCGATCCGGACATCTGGATTGCCGAGGAAGCCGCCTTCCTCGATCTGCGCGACCGCGCCGACGGACACGCGCGCATCTTCTATCGTCACCGTCGTTACAACGAGGAACGCAAGGCCGGCAACATCGCCGACTGGGTGCGGCGGTTCGGCGGCGCCTATGACCACATGATCGTGCTCGACGCCGACAGCCTGATGACGGGCGACACCATCGTGCGGCTGGCGCACGCAATGGAGCGCAATCCGCAGGTCGGGCTGATCCAGACACATCCGGTCGTCGTCAATGCCAAGACGCTGTTCGCCCGCGTGCAGCAGTTCGCGGGACGCATCTACGGACCGCTGATCGCGCGCGGGTTGGCCTGGTGGCAGGGCTCGGAAGGCAATTATTCCGGCCACAACGCGATCGTGCGGACCCGCGCGTTCGCACAGGCCGCGGGCCTGCCGCACCTGCGCGGCCGCAAGCCGTTCGGCGGCCACATCATGAGCCACGACTTCGTCGAGGCCGCGCTGATGCGGCGCGCCGGATGGGCGATCCACTTCGTGCCGGAGCTCGACGGCAGCTACGAGGAAGTGCCCCCGACCCTGTCCGATTACGTGGCGCGCGACCGCCGCTGGTGCCAGGGCAACATGCAGCACATGGCGGTCCTGCCGGCGTCCGGCCTGCACTGGATCTCGCGCCTGCATCTCCTCATCGGGATCTCGGCGTATCTGACGGCGCCGCTCTGGCTGCTGTTCCTGGTGACCGGCTTGCTCATTTCGTTCCAGGCCCGGTTCACGCCACCGGATTATTTCCCCTCCGGATTTTCTCTCTTTCCGCAATGGCCCGCTCAGGACCCCGTGCGTGCCGCCTGGGTCTTCGCCGGCACGATGGGACTGCTCCTCGCGCCCAAGCTCATGAGCTACGTGGCCGTTCTGGGGACGCCGGCGCTGCGCAAGACGTCCGGCGGCACCCTGCGCGTCTTCATCAGCGTGGTGATCGAGACGCTGGTTTCCGGCCTTCTGGCCCCGGTGCTCATGCTCGCCCAGTCGACCGGCGTCGTCGGAATCCTCGCCGGCCGCGATGTGGGCTGGACGGTGCAGCGGCGCGATGTCGAAGCGCTCCCGGCCAGCGAACTGCTGCGCCGGTATGCGTGGTATTCACTGCTCGGATTGTGGCTCGCGCTTGCCGCCTACGAACTGTCCGTCCCGCTCTTCTTCTGGATGACGCCGGTCATCCTCGGTCTCGCGCTGGCGGTGCCGCTCGCCGCCCTGACCTCGCGGCCCGGCGCGGGTCGGGCGCTGCGGCGTCTTGGTCTCCTGCTCACGCCGGAAGAACGCGCCGCACCACCCATATTGGCGCGCGCCAACGCGCTGGCGGAGGACGCAACGGATGGGAAGCCGATCGAGGCGGCAGAGGCCTTGCGTTCCAATCCGGACCTGCTCGCCGCTCATGCCCGGAGCCTCCCCGAGCCGGCGGCGCGCCGGCCGGGCGACATCGACGTCGACCTTGTCGTCGGGATCGCCAAGCTCGAGGACGTGGATGCTCTCGAAGACGCGCTCCTCACCCGGGCGGAGAAAGTTGCCCTTCTGTCCGATCGCCGCGGCTTCGATCTGTTGGTTGCGAAGAACCAAGCCCAATTCTGATCGTGGAACGAGACCCCGGATCTGCAGCGCGAAGCGGTGCTGACCCGGGTCCATGAAGGCCTGCCAGAAAGCAGCATCGGGCATCAACGCCCCGGCGCATGCGGGAAACGAACGGCGCACGCGGGCTCAATGCCGCACGGCTCAATTCTGCCGGCCCCTGCCCCAGCTCCGCCCCAATGTCGGCGTTGTCTGGCCGGGGACGATAACAGGGACAAGCCACGCTGGCGGCAGACCGGCGGGTCCGACAGGAAGCTATGATCAGGATCGCCATCGCTCTGTGCGCCGCGGGCTGCATGGTGTCGAGCGCAGACGCTGCGCCACACCATCGGCCGCACGGCGCTTATGTCTTCCTGTTCGACAATGCCGCCCCGCGGCCGCCGCGATCGATCCCGGCTCACCGCGCGCGCACGTCCTTCGGCAATGCGAATGCCGACGACATGCCGGTGCCGCGGCCGCGTCCGGGCGCAACGCAGCCCGAGCCGAGCGCCCCGGCCGCCCGCCCGGCGGTGCCGCCGATCCACCCCTCGGCCGTCGCGTT
Source organism: uncultured Hyphomicrobiales bacterium (assembly GCA_964449645.1). Taxonomy (GTDB): domain Bacteria; phylum Pseudomonadota; class Alphaproteobacteria; order Rhizobiales; family Xanthobacteraceae; genus CAYVBN01. Next base: position 2,856 of record CAYVBN010000681.1, on the reverse strand, counting down.
TCCGCCGGTGGCTCCGCTGGACTGAGCATGATCCCGAAAAGTGGATTCCGGTTTTCGGATCAGATCATGCTCAAGGAAAAGCATGATCCCGAAAAGTGGATTCCGGTTTTCGGATCAGATCATGCTCAATCGAAGATAGAGTTGGATGACGGTGTGGACGTCATCCCGCTCTGACGCCTCGCGTCAAGCGCCCCTGGCAGGCCTCCGCAATTCTTGCCATAAAGCACGGCCTCTTGCTCTGGTCTAAACTTTCCGGGGGTGCCGCCAACATGCAGTGGACCGAACGCCGACGAAAATTCCGCGCCCTTCTCGCCGGAGAGCGCTGCATCTATCCGGCCTCCGTATTCGATCCGATCTCGGCGCGGATCGCCGAAGATCTCGGATTCGAGGCGGGCATGTTCGCCGGTTCGATCGCCTCGATGACGGTGCTGGGCGCGCCCGACCTCGTCGTCCTGACCTTGAGCGAGTTCGCGCAGCAGATTCATCGCATCTGCCGCGCCAGCTCCCTGCCGCTCATGGTCGACGCCGACCACGGCTACGGCAACGCGCTCAACGTCATGCGCACCGTCGAAGAGCTCGAGACGGTCGGCCTGTGTGCGATGACGATCGAGGACACGCTGCTGCCGCCGACTTACGGCGGGGGCGGCAAGGGCCAATTGATCTCGGTCGAGGAAGGTGTCGGCAAGATGCGCGCGGCGCTCGCGGCGCGCCGCGATCCCAATCTCGTCATCGTCGGACGCACCAGCGCGATCGGCATCACCGGGCTCGACGACGCGATCAAGCGCGTGTGCGCCTATGCGGCGGCGGGCGTCGATGCTGTCTTTCTCGTCGGCGTGCAATCGCGCGAACAGCTCGACACGGTCGCCGACGCCGTGAACGTGCCGATCCTGCTCGGCAGCGCCGGCGCCGCCGTGATGGACGACGCCTATCTGAGCAGTTGTGGCGTTCGCATCTGCCTCAAGGGGCACCAGCCCTTCGCCGCGGCCGTGCAGGCGGTTTACGCCACCATGGAAGCGCTGCGCAAAGGCACGCCGCCGCGCGACCTCACCGGACTGGCGAGCCCGGAGCTGATGAAGCGCGTCACGCGCGATCAGGATTATAAAAAGTGGAGCAAGGAATTTCTCGGCGATTGAGCGCGGGTGCGCACGCGTCGCCGCTTGCGCGCAACGGCCGATCGAGCCAGGACGTGACGAGGAGCTGGTGATCTCGACCGATCGCAGTCTGCGGCCGTCGCGTCGCGCGCTCATAAAGGGCGCCGCGGGAAGCCTCGCGCTGCTCATCGCGCCGCCGGCGTTCGCCCAGGCCCGTCGCATACCGTTCGAGCAATGGGTGGCTGCGTTCCGCGCGCGCGCGCTCGCGCGCGGCGTATCGGAAGCCACCTATGCGCGCGTGATGAACGGCCTCAAGCCGGACACCGGAGTCCTCGCGCTCCAGCAGGACCAGCCCGAGTTCAACGAGCAGCTCTGGCAATATCTCAATCGCCGTGTGTCCGACTGGCGCGTCATGACCGGCAAGGCGCGCGCCAGGGAATACGCGCCGCTGCTTGACCGGCTGGAACGGGATTACGGGGTCGACCGCTATCTCCTGCTCGCGCTGTGGGGCGTGGAGTCGAGCTACGGCGACGTCATCACCAATCCCAAATACATGCGGCCGGTCATCCCGGCCCTTGCCGCGCTCGCCTGGGGCGAGCCGCGCCGGCGCGCCTACTGGGAACAGGAACTGGTCAACGCGCTCATGCTGGTCGATCGCGGATGGGCGCATCCGAACGAGATGATCGGGTCGTGGGCCGGCGCCATGGGGCACACCCAGTGGATGCCCGAAGTCTGGCTTCACCTCGGCACCGACTACAACCGCGACGGCCGGATCTCTCCCTACGGACCGCCCGACGATGCGCTGGCCGGCACCGCCCGGTTCCTCATCGAGCGCGGCGGCTACCGGCGCGGCGAAGCCTGGGGCTGGGAAGTGCGCCTGCCGGACGGATTCAAGGCGGGAGCGCAGCGCTCGGCCGTGCGCAGCTACGCCAAGTGGCACGCCCTCGGCGTCGGCCGTGCCGATGGCGCGGCCTTCCCGCGCCCTGCGGATCAGGCGCGGCTGTCGCAGCCGGTTCCCGGCGGGCCGGCCTTCCTCATGGGCCAGAATTTCAAGGCGGTGCGCGCCTACAATCCGTCCTTCTCCTACACGCTCGCCGTCGTGCATCTCGCCGACCGTATTCGCGGCCTGGGGCCGTTCCGGCGGCCGTTCCCCGACAGCGAGCGCACGCCGACACTCGCGGAAGTGCAGGAGATCCAGCGCCGGCTGACCAATCTCGGCTTCGATACCGACGGGACCGACGGCCGTGTCGGACGCGACACGATGCTGGCCATCCAGAAATTCCAGCGCAAGGTGGGAATGGATCCCGCCGACGGCTATGCGGGGCTCGCGCTTCTCGCACGGCTGCGCGCGATGCGCTGACTGCAAGCGTCAGAATTGCGCGTTGGAGGACGGGCCGCGCGACGAGCGGTGGTTGATCTCGCGCGTGCCCGCCCAGTTCTTCAGGAACTCGATGAAGATCTCGACCTTCTGCGGCAGCGCGCTGGTCCGAGGATAGACGGCGAGCAGCGGCCGCTGCGGCACCTTGTAGCGCGGCAGGAGCGCGACGAGCGTCCCGGCGGCGAGGTCGTCGGCTACGCAGTAGCGCGGCAGCAGCGCGATGCCGAGGCTCGCGAGCGCGGCCTTGCGCAGCGCGAGCGCGCTGTTCGAGAAGAACGCGCCGTGGACCTTCACCGACACCGGCCTCTTCGCGCTTTCGAACCGCCAGATGCGGTCGTTCGCCGCGACGTTGAGGTGAACCAGGCAGGCATGCTCGGCCAGCTTGGC
>CAYVBN010000680.1:0-2844 GCA_964449645.1 uncultured Hyphomicrobiales bacterium | reverse complement strand
CCCCGCGGCTGGCGCGGGCGCGGCCGGCAAGTCGGAGAAGAAATGAGCCCGCGCGCGGCCTGATCCATGCTGCTCCTCGTCGGGCTCGGCAATCCAGGCGCGCGCTACGCGGGCAATCGCCACAACATCGGCTTCATGGTGGTCGACGCCATCGCACGCCGCCACGGCATCGGTCCGTGGCGGCGGCGGTTCCAGGCGGCCGCCGCCGAGGGGACGATCGAGGGCGCGCGCGTCCTGCTGCTCAAGCCCGAAACCTACATGAACGACTCCGGGCGCGCGGTCGCGGAAGCGCAGAATTTCTACAAGCTCCCGCTCGGCGATCTCGTCGTCTTTCATGACGAGATCGACCTGCCGCCCGGCAAGGTGCGGGTGAAGACCGGCGGCGGGACGGCGGGTCACAACGGGCTGCGCTCGATCTCCGCGCATGTCGGCAACGAGTATCGCCGCGTGCGCATCGGGGTCGGCCATCCGGGCATCAAGGATCTCGTCCACATGTATGTGCTCAACGACTTCGCCAAGAGCGAGCGCCCGTGGGTCGAGACGCTGTGCGAGACCATCGCCGATAACGCGGCGCTGCTCGTCAGGGGCGAGGATGCGAGCTTCCAGAACAAGGTGCATCTGACGATGCGGGCCAAGGGCTTCGGCGAGACGAACGGCGACGCCGACGACTGAGGCCGGCGGAACAGATCAGCAAGCGGACATTTCCATGGGCTTCAAGTGCGGCATCGTCGGTCTGCCGAATGTCGGCAAGTCGACGCTCTTCAACGCGCTGACCGCGACCGCGGCCGCGCAGGCGGCGAACTATCCGGTCTGCACGATCGAGCCGAACGTCGGCGAAGTGGCCGTGCCGGATCCGCGGCTCGACAGGCTCGCCGCGCTGGCGAAATCGGCGCAGGTCGTGCCGACGCGGCTCACCTTCGTGGACATCGCCGGGCTCGTGCGCGGGGCTTCGAAAGGTGAGGGGCTCGGCAACCAGTTCCTCGCCAACATCCGCGAGGTCGACGCCATCGCGCATGTCGTGCGCTGCTTCGAGGATTCCGACGTCACGCATGTCGAAGGGCGGATCGATCCGGTCGCCGACATCGAGACCATCGAGACGGAGTTGATGCTCGCTGATCTCGACAGCCTGGAGCGGCGCGTCGACGCGCTGGAGAAGAAGGCGCGCGGCGGCGACAAGGAATCGCGCGAGATGCTCGATCTGGTGCAGCGCGCGCTCGCGCTCCTGCGCGACGGCAAGCCGGCGCGCCTCATCGTGCGCAAGCCCGAGGAGGAGAAGACGTTTCATCTGCTCGGCCTGCTCACCGCGAAACCCGTGCTCTACGTGTGCAACGTCGAGGAAGCGGCGGCCGGCAGCGGGAACGCCTATTCGCGGCTCGTCGAGGAGCGCGCGCGCCAGGAGGGCGCCGGCTGCGTCGTCATCTCGGCCAAGATCGAATCCGAGATCGCGGTGCTGCCCGCCGCCGAACGCAAGGACTATCTCGCCGCCGTCGGGCTCGAGGAAGCGGGGCTCGATCGCCTGATCCGCGCCGGCTACGCGCTGCTCGACCTCGTCACCTATTTCACCGCCGGGCCGAAGGAGACGCGCGCCTGGACGATCACGCGCGGCACCAAGGCCCCGCAGGCGGCCGGCGTCATTCACACCGATTTCGAGCGCGGGTTCATCCGCGCGGAGACGATCGCCTACGAGGACTACGTGACGCTGGGCGGGGAAGCCGGCGCGCGCGAGGCCGGCAAGTTGCGGCTGGAAGGCAAGGATTACGTGGTCGCCGACGGCGACGTCATGCATTTCCGCTTCGCCACCTGAGTGGCGTACGATCCGGCTCCCGGCGGCGGCCTTCGGCGTCACATGTTGCCGCGGTTGCGGATGGCGCCGAGATGTTCGTTGATGCGGAAGACGATCAGCACGAATTCCGCCATGATGCGCGCGAGGAAGATTCCGAACACCGCGCCGAGCAGGCTGCCCAGAATGGCGACGAGACCCGCCAGCGGATTGACCGCCATGGTGACGAGCGACGACACCATGCCGGCAAGCCCGTAGAGCACGACGATGATCACGGCGAGGATGTAGAAGAGCTTGATGATCGACGGCGTGATGAAGCGTTCCCACTGGAACAGATCACGAAAATCGAACATAGGTCCTCCTGCTGAATGGCCCACCGGACAGGACGCGCACAGGTGATATCCGCTGAGTTTGCGCAGCAGCCCCACCGCAGGCGCGCGAGACTGCACATTTGCCCCCACGCGGTCAATCAGCGTTGCGGACGATCGCGGGGGGGTCGGCGCGCGCGAAGCGAATGCTGATGCGCCGCGGGCACATTTCAACTCCCCGATTCTGCTGGGAAGACTTCCACGTCGGCCATTTCGGCCGCTACGGCCCGTGGCGCATGTCGGCAGCGGAGATCAAGGCATTCGCCGCCGAGTTCGATCCGCAACCCATGCATCTCGACGAGGACGCCGCGCGCGCCACCCTGATGGGCGGGCTGTGCGCGTCGGGCTGGCACACCTGCGCGGTCATGATGCGCATGATCGCCGATGGATTTCTGCTCGAGTCCTCCTCGATGGGCGGTCCAGGCTGCGAAGAGATACGCTGGCTGGCGCCGGTGCGTCCGGGCGACGATCTCTTCGTCGACGCCACGGTGCTCGAGACGCGCGCCTCGAAGAGCCGTTCGGAAATGGGCTTCGTCAAATTTCTGTTCCAAGTGCGCGACGCGACCGGGCGGACCGTGATGGCGCTCACCACGAATTTGATGTTCGCACGCCGACATGCGCCGCAGGATGCGGAGGCGGGCGCATGAGATATTTCGAAGAGTTGCGCGTCGGCGAGCGCCGCGAGCTCGGGAGCCA
>CAYVBN010000679.1:0-10633 GCA_964449645.1 uncultured Hyphomicrobiales bacterium | reverse complement strand
AGGAAGGCGACAAGGTGAAGGTGAAGCTGCTCGGCTTCGACGAGCGCGGCAAGGTGCGCCTGTCGATGAAGGTCGTCGATCAGGAGACCGGCGAGGACCTCGAAGCGAAGCAGAAGGCCGAGGCCGCTGAACATGGCCGCGAGGCCGCGGCCGGCGAATAGCGTCGAGGCCTACGACACCCGATCACGAGGGCGGCCGTTCGGCCGCCCGTTTGTTTTTGCGCGCCCGCGGCGCCGCGGAGCGGAGCTTACAGGCGGCGCGTTCCGCACCGGGCCGCGCGACGACGCGCCGAGCGTCTTCAGGATCATGTCGCCGAGCGCCGCGAAATCCGCCTTGCGGGGCGAGGTGCGGCGCCAGGCGAGCCCGACCGTGCGGCCCGGCTCGGGCGGTGCGAAACGCAACAGCTTCACGCGCTCGTCGCGCACCTCGACATCGACGGCGACCTGCGGGACCAGCGTCACCGCATAGCCGTTCGCCACCATCTGCATCACGGTCGCGAGACTCGTTGCCCCGAGCGCCACCTGGCCCTCGCGCCGCGCCTGCGCGCAATAGGCGAGCGCCTGGTCGCGCAAACAATGCCCCTCCTCCAGCAGAATGAGCTGCTGCGGATCGATGTCGTGCGCTCCGACGCGCGCCTTTTCCGGCCGCGGATCATCCGCCGGCACCGCGAGCAGGAATGGGTCGTCGAACAGCCGCACGCTCTCGATCTCGGCCTCGGCGACCGGCAGCGCCAGCATGACGACGTCGAGCGTGCCGCGCGCGAGCTCCTCGAGCAGGAATTTCGTCTGCGTCTCCCGCAATTCGACCCGCAGATCCGGGTACTGGCGATTGAGCGCCGGCAGGAGCTTCGGCAGGACGTAAGGCGCGAGCGAAGGAATGACGCCGAACTGCAGGCGGCCGCTCAGCAGGCGCTCGCGGTGGCGGGCGAAGTCGACGAGATCGCGCGCCGCCGTGAGCACGCGCTCGCCGCGTTGCGCGACCTCGCGGCCGATTTCGGTCAGGGCCACCTCGCCCGGACGGCGCTCGACCAGCTCGACCCCGAGCAGCTTCTCGAGCTCGCGAATCTGCATCGAGAGCGCCGGCTGCGACACGGCGCAGGCCTCCGCGGCGCGGCCGAAATGCCGGAATTGCGCAAGCGCGTCGAGATAGCGGAGCTGCCGGAGGGTGACCATGTGGATAAGATAATGTTATCGCACGGCTGAAGCAATACGATCGGACCTGATCGACGTGGAGCTCCGATCGGGATGTCGGAGACCCGGATCTGCACTGGAGAGAACCGGAACCTCTCCGGCAATCCACGCGCGCGTTCTTCGTTCGCGATCTTCTCAACCGTCGGGGTTTTCATCGGTGCGAAACCACATCCGACAGCGAACCTGCGCACGCCCGAACGCATGTAGGACTTTAGTCCCAGTTCGATGATTCAACAGTGGACATGCGCCAACTTGCCGTTGCCCACCCGTATGGTGCGTGTTCTGATCGATCGGGGTGGGCTGGGCACCAGACTGTGGATCGTGCCGACGGCCGGGATCACGGATCCCGGCCGTTCACGTCACGAGGCGCTGACAAGCCGACGACCGCAACGAATCAAAAGCCGAGCGCGAACAAATTTTCACCTCTCGCTGCCAGAGCGGCGGGGCGCGGCGATCGCGGCAGATCCCCACTCAGTGGTTCCGCCTCACGAGCGATCGGGTTAGCTGGTCTTCGCTGGCAGGAGGTCGCGATGCGTTCTATTGCGCGGCATCCTGTGCGCGCTGCTCGGCGGACGTTTCCGCGTCCTCGATGGTCTTGAGCGCGTTGGGCTGCGGCATCGAGACGATGTTGTAGCCGGAATCGACATAGTGGATGTCGCCAGTGACGCCGGTCGAGAGGTCCGAGAGCAGATAGAGCGCCGCGCCGCCGACTTCCTCGATCGTCACCGTCCGCCGCAGCGGCGCATGCCGCTGCTGGTAGGCGAACATCAGGCGCGCATCGGCGATGCCGGCGCCCGCAAGGGTACGCACCGGGCCGGCCGAGATGGCATTGACGCGAATGCGCGAGGGCCCGAAATCGGCCGCGAGATAACGTACCGACGCCTCGAGCGCCGCCTTGGCGACGCCCATCACGTTGTAGTTCGGCATCACCCGCACCGAGCCGCCGAAGGTCAGCGTCAGCATCGCGCCGCCGGCCGGCATCAGGGCCGCCGCACGCCGCGCCAGTTCGGTGAAGGAGAAAAAGGAGATCACCATCGTGCGCACGAAATTCTCGCGCGTGGTGTCGGCGTAACGTCCCTTGAGCTCGTTGCGGTCGGAGAAGGCGATCGCGTGCACGAGAAAATCGATCGAGCCCCATTTCTCGCCGAGCTCCGAGAACACGGCATCGACCGAGGCGATATTCTCGACGTCGCAGGGCAACACGATGTCCGAGCCGACAGACTGCGCGAGCGGCTTGACCCGCTTGCCGAGCGAATCGCCCTGGTAAGTGAAGGCGAGGCCCGCTCCATGCGCAGCCAGGGTCTTGGCGATGCCCCAGGCGATCGAATGGTCGTTCGCCACGCCCATCACGAGGCCGCGTTTGCCTTGCATCAGGCCTTGCATGCAAACTCCGTCGCTAGAGCATTTCCCGGCCAAGATACCGGTTCGCCGTCGGAAATGCGGTCAGCAGATAACCTTATGTCCCGATTCCGAAGAGAGCACGTCCCGGTTCCGGCGAACCGGATTGTGCCAGCCGGCTCTCAAACATCGAGGCGTTTGAAAACCACGGAAGCGTTGGTGCCTCCGAACCCGAACGAGTTCGACAGCACGCAGCCGAGCGCGACGTCGTCGCGCCGCTCGCGTACGATCGGAATGTCGGCGAAAGCCGGATCGAGCGTCTCGATATTGGCGCTCGCGCAGATGAAGCCGTTGTTCATCATCAGCAGCGAATAGATCGCCTCCTGCGCGCCCGCCGCGCCGAGCGAGTGGCCGGTCAGCGACTTCGTCGCCGAGATCGGCGGGCACTTGTCGCCGAACACCTCGCGCACGGCCTCGATCTCCTTGAGGTCGCCGATCGGCGTCGAGGTCGCGTGCGGATTGATGTAGTCGACCGGCGCGCGGACGTCCGCGAGCGCCATGCGCATGCAGCGCACCGCGCCCTCGCCCGAGGGCGCCACCATGTCGAAGCCGTCGGAGGTCGCGCCGTAGCCAGCGACTTCCGCGTAGATCCTGGCGCCGCGCGCCTTCGCGTGTTCGAGCTCCTCCAGCACCAGGACGCCGGCGCCACCCGCAATGACGAATCCGTCGCGATCGACGTCGTAGGCGCGCGAGGCCTTCTCGGGCGTGTCGTTGAACTTCGACGACATCGCCCCCATGGCGTCGAACAGCACCGACAAGGTCCAGTCGAGCTCCTCGCATCCGCCGGCGAAGATCATGTCCTGCTTGCCGAGCTGGATGATTTCCGCGGCGTTGCCGATGCAGTGGTTCGAGGTCGCGCAGGCGGACGAGATGGAATAGTTGACGCCCTTGATCTTGAACCAGGTGGCGAGCGTCGCCGAAGCCGTCGAGGACATCGCCTTCGGCACCGCGAAGGGACCGACGCGCTTCGGCCCCTTGCTGCGCGCCGTATCGGCGGCCTCGACGACGGTGCGCGTCGAGGGGCCGCCCGATCCCATGATGATGCCGGTGCGTTCGTTCGAGACCTCGCGGTCCTCGAGCCCGGCGTCGCGGATCGCCTGCTCCATCGCGACATGGTTCCAGGCCGCTCCGCCGCCGAGAAAGCGCATGGCGCGGCGGTCGATCGCCTGCTCGGGCTCGAGCGTCGGCGCACCGTGCACCTGGCAGCGGAATCCGAGCTCGGCATATTTGTCGGCCCGCACGATGCCGGACTTGCCTTCGCGCAGGCTCGCCAGAACTTCCTGGGTATTGTTGCCGATGGATGAGACGATGCCCATCCCGGTGACCACCACCCGCCTCATCTGAGCCTCTTCCGCATCCGTCAGGCCAGTCGTCGAAACGCGGACATTCACACCGAGGTCGATTGCATCGCGGTCTCGTCGCGGAACAATCCGACCTTGAGATCGAATGCGCGGTAGATCACCGAATCGTCCGCCGAGAGCCAGCCGTCGGCGATGCCGAGCACCAGCTTCGAGCGCATGACGCGCTTGATGTCGATGCCGTAGACCACCTTCTTGACGGTGGGAAGTACCTGGCCGGAGAACTTGACCTCGCCGAGTCCGAGCGCGCGGCCGCGTCCGGGCGAACCGAGCCAGCCGAGGAAGAAGCCGAGCAACTGCCAGAGCGCGTCGAGACCGAGGCAGCCCGGCATCACCGGATCGCCCTTGAAGTGGCAGGGAAAGAACCAGAGGTCGGGCTTGAGGTCGAGCTCGGCGCGCACCAGACCCTTGCCGTGCTCGCCGCCCTGCTCGGCGATGTCGGAAATGCGGTCGAACATCAGCATGGGCGGGAGCGGAAGCTGCGGTCCCTGGGCGAACAATTCGCCGCGACCGCACGCGAGCAGGTCTTCGTATCCGAAGCTCGTGCGCCGATTCTGCATCCCCGTTCCGTCCTTCAATCCGGTCCCGTTCGACCGCCGCGTCGCGGCGCCGTTGATTAACATAGGCAAGTCAATGGGCAAAGCCGCCCTCCCCAGCCGCACCCCAGGAAGCTGCGGATTGTGGGCTAAGCATATGGCCGCGGACGGCCTTTTACCGACTGCGTCTTACGCACGCGGGGGCGCGGTTATTGCGACGCAGTTGCAAAAGCCGAATTCTCTCGATATGATTTGAATTGCAATAGCTTAGACTGACTCCAAAGTGGCGCTCCGAGCGGCGCCGACGGCCTGACAGAGGACGCAGCGGCGACAATGACCGAATTTCGTACGTATCTCGACCGTTCGTTCGTGACTGGCGCGGAAGGCCGTCCGGCCGCGCTCCGCAGCGACCGCAACGGCTGCCCCTGGCACGACGTGAAGACCATGTTGCGCGACGTGGGGCTGCGTCCGACGCGTCAACGCATGGCGCTCGGCTGGATCATGTTCGCCAAGGGCGATCGGCACGTCACGGCCGAAATGCTGTACGAGGAGGCGACCAAGGCCAAGGTGCCGGTCTCGCTCGCCACCGTCTACAACACCCTCCACCAGTTCACCGAGGTGGGGCTGCTCCGCCAGATCGCGGTCGACGGCTCGAAGACTTATTTCGACACCAACGTGTCGGAGCATCATCACTTCTACGTCGAAGGCGAGAACGAGCTGGTCGACATTCCGGATGCCGAGGTGCTCGTCGGCCGCATGCCGACCGCGCCCGAGGGCTACGAGATCGCCCGCATCGACGTGGTGGTCCGGCTCAAGCGCAAGGAACGTTGAGCGCGGCGACACGGTCCTGCGCGCCGCCGGCATCGACCGGCCTCCTGCGAGCTGATTTTTTCCTCGGTCGACCTTGTTAGTCGACCTTCTCGTGGGGATAGACCCCCCACAGCCGCTCCTGCTCCATGTAACCGTCGAAATCCTCGCCGGTAATGCGGCACCAGGTGCCATCGCACCACTTGACGGTTCCGAGCACGCCCGCCTGCAGCTTCGCCACGACCGCGCTCTTCACGTCCGCGCTGGCGTGGAGCGGCACCAGATCGCCCTGCGACTTCGCCGAGTACACGAGCGCCGTGCGTCGGCCGGACAGCAGCGAATGGTAGACCCAGCCTTCGGCGCCTTCCCAGTCGCGCACGCGGCGCCAGTTCTCGTACTCGGCCGTGATCTCGACCGGCAGGCCGGCGCGCGTGTAGACCCAGCTCACGTCGTTGTCCTTGGTCGGCCCCCCGCGCACGTTGACGCGGTCGGACTTCAGGCTGACGAAGCGCGGAACCGGAAGCCCGCTGGACGTTCCCGTCGCGACGGCACCGGCCGCATTGGCCACCGGAGGTGCGGCGCCGAGATGGGCGACGGTCAGCAATCCGGCGAGGTGCCTGGTAACGGTGGTCCAGAGAGCATTCACGTTCATGGGGCGTCCGGAGCGATCCTTGCGCTGAGCGGTCGAGGGGCAGCCGCGGGTGAAGCCGGGAACGGCGGGCGCTTTGTGTTGGCCCAGCCATCTGGTACAGAGTGACCAAGTTCCACGCGCACCCGCGCCGGCGGCGATGCGCGCAGTGTCGGCGATCACGGTTAAGGAGGGATTGAGAGCGCGACCGAGCCGTCTCGTTCGAGATCCAAGCTCCGACCGGGCAATCGCGAAACCACTTCGGGGCTTTCGCGCCGGGATGCCGCACGGACCGCATGCGGGTGATCGCAAGGGGGTCGAGGCGAGGATATGCCCAACCGCAAGAAGCCGCTCGTCGTCGTCACGCGCAAGTTGCCGGAGAGCATCGAGACGCGCATGTGCGAACTGTTCGAGACGCGGCTCAATCTCGACGACAATCCGATGAGCCAGATCGATCTCGCCGAGGCGGTGAGGACGGCCGACGTTCTCGTCCCGACCGTGACCGATCGGATCGACGCGTCAGTGCTGAGCCAGGCGGGAGACCAGCTCAAGCTGATCGCCAATTTCGGCAACGGCGTCGACAACATCGACGTCGCCACCGCGCTCCAGCGCGGCATCACGGTGACCAACACGCCGGGCGTGCTCACCGAAGACACGGCCGACATGACGATGGCGCTCATCCTGGCGGTGCCGCGGCGGCTCGCGGAAGGCGCCGCGATCCTGACCGAAGAAAAGGAATGGCGCGGGTGGACGCCGACCTGGATGCTCGGCCATCGCATCTGGGGCAAGCGCCTCGGCATCATCGGCATGGGGCGCATCGGACAGGCAGTGGCGCGGCGCGCGCGCGCCTTCGGCCTGCAGATCCATTACCACAACCGCCGGCGCGTCGCCCCGCAGATCGAGGAGTCGCTCGAGGCGACCTACTGGGAGAGCCTCGACCAGATGCTCGCCCGCATGGACATCATTTCGGTGAACTGCCCGCATACGCCGGGGACCTTCCATCTGCTCTCGGCGCGCCGCCTCAAGCTGATGCGGCCCGACGCCTACATCGTCAACACGGCGCGCGGCGAGGTGATCGACGAGAACGCGCTCATCCGCCTGATCGAAGCGGGCGAGATCGCCGGGGCCGGCCTCGACGTGTTCGAGCACGAACCGGCGGTGAAGCCGAAGCTGCTGCGCCTGGCGCGCGCCGGCAAGGTGGTGCTGCTGCCGCACATGGGCTCGGCGACGCTCGAAGGCCGCGTCGACATGGGCGAGAAGGTGATCATCAACATCCGCACCTTCATGGACGGGCATCGGCCGCCCGACCGCGTGCTGCCGTCGATGCTGTGAGGCGTTTCAAATTAGACCGGAGCGTCGCCACGCCCTCTTCACCTCGCCCCGTCAGGGAGAGGTGAAGCAAGCAGCGTTCGCCGGGTGACCTTCAAACAAACAAATTCTCAATTGTTCCACTGATGAACGGCACCGCCGCCGTGCTCACGCGTGCACGGAGAGATCGCGGATGCTCGGCGTCTCGCCGGTGAGCGGATTGGCCGGATCCCACGCATAGTTCAGCGTTTCGAAACGCATGGCGCGCGCATCGACCATCAGCAATCGCCCGACCAGCCCCTCGCCGAAGCCGACGATCTCGCGCAGCACTTCGAGCGCCATGAGCGAGCCCATCACGCCAGCGAACGCGCCGAGGATGCCGGCTTCGGCGCAGGCCGGGACGGTGCCCGGCGGTGGCGGCTCGGGAAACAGGCAGCGATACGTCGGATTGGGCGTTCCGTCCGCGCGGCGCTCGTGCGCGCGGATCGTCGTCAACGTGCCGTCGAAGATGCCGAGCGCGGCGGCGACCAGCGGCCGGCCGGCGAAGTAGCAGGCGTCGGAGACCAGATAGCGCGTGGCGAAATTGTCGGAGCCGTCGGCGACCAGATCGTAGCGCGAGACGAGATCGAGCGCATTGGCGGCCGTGAGCCGCACGTTGTGCGCTTCGATGCTCACGTGCGGATTGAGCCGCGCGATCGCCTCCGCCGCGCTCTCGACCTTGGGCCGGCCGAGATCGGGCGTCGCATGGATCACCTGACGCTGCAGATTGGAGAGCGAGACCACGTCGTCATCGACGACTCCGAGCGTGCCCACGCCGGCGGCGGCGAGATAGAGCAGCACCGGCGCGCCGAGCCCGCCGGCGCCGACCACCAGCACCCGCGCGCGCTTGAGCGCCGCCTGCCCCGGCCCCCCCACCTCGCGCAGGACGATGTGGCGTGCGTAGCGTTCGAGCTCGTCGGAATTGAGCATGAGGAGGTGCTATCCCGATGGAGAGCCTGATGCAACTCACCGCGCATGCGCCGCAAGGCGAGGACAGCCAGGCGCCTGCTTGCGCCCGGACCGGAACTATTCGTCAATCCGGGCGTTCTGGTTGCGGACCGCGGTGTCCGGAGTGGGGGAATGCCGTTACAAGTTGAGTCGTCGCCGGGCGACAGCCCGCATTCGCCCTGCGAGTCCGATACCCTCTTTCTCGGCGACAGCGAACTCGCGCGCCGCATGCGCGAGATCGACTGGGCTGCGACGCCGCTCGGCCCCCCGGACGGCTGGCCGCAGAGCCTCAAGACTGCCGTCCGCATCATGCTGACCTCCCGCCAGCCGATCTGGATCGGCTGGGGGAAGGAGCTGATCTATCTCTACAACGACCCCTACAAGTCCATCATCGGCGGCAAGCATCCGTGGGCGTTGGGCAAGCCGACGTCGGAGGTGTGGCGCGAAATCTGGGACCATATCGGCCCGATGCTCGCCAGCGCCATGGAGGGCCACGAAGGGACCTACGTGGAGGCCCAGCTCCTGATCATGGAGCGCAACGGCTATCCGGAAGAAACCTATTACACGTTCTCCTACAGCCCCATTCCGACCGACGACGGCACGCCGGGCGGCATCTTCTGCGCCAATACCGACGATACGCAGCGCGTGATCGGGGAGCGCCAGCTCGCGCTGCTGCGCGAGCTGGCCGCCGGCACCAGCGATGCGCGCACCTGGCGGCAAGCCTGCGAGCGCGCCGCACGGGCGCTGGCGACCAATCCGCGGGACCTGCCGTTCGCGATGATCTACATGCTGGAGCCGGACGGCGAGACCGCGACGCTCGCGGGCACGACGGGAATCGACGTCGGCCATCCGGCGGCGGCGATGCAGATTGCGGTGCAGGGCGCCGGGCCGTGGCCGTTCGCGGACGTGCTGCGGGAGCATCGCCAGGCCGTTTGCGACCTGGGCCAGGCGTTCGGCGCGGCGTTTCCGCATGGCGCATGGCCGGTGCCTCCCACCCGCGCCGCGGTGTTTCCGATCCCGGCGAGCGGCGACACCGGCCGCAGCGGCTTCCTGATCGCCGGATTGAACCCGTTCCGGGTGTTCGACGACGATTACGCCGGCTTTCTCAATCTCGTCGCCGGCCAGATCGCGGCCGCCGTCACCAATGCGGAAGCCTACGAACAGGAGCGCCGGCGCGCCGAGGCGCTGGCCGAGATCGACCGCGCCAAGACCCGGTTCTTCTCCAACGTCAGTCACGAATTCAGGACGCCTTTGACCCTGATGCTGAGCCCGCTCGAAGAGGTGCTCGGCAAGCCCGAGGGCGGCGTGCCGCCGGATGACCGGCGCCTCGTCTCGCTCGCCCATCGCAACGGCACGCGTCTCCTGAAGCTCGTCAACACGCTGCTCGATTTCTCGCGCATCGAAGCCGGAAAAGCCCAGGCCTCGTTCGAGCCGCTCGATCTCGCGGCGGTCACGTCCGACATCGCCTCGACCTTCCGCTCGGCCGTCGAACGTGCGGGCCTGCGGCTGCGGATCGACAGCGCGCCGCTGCCCGAGCCCGTCTATGCCGATCGCGACATGTTGGAGAAGATCATCCTCAATCTCGTCTCCAACGCTTTCAAGTTCACCTTCGAGGGCGAGATCGCGGTGCGCACGGCGCCGAGCGCCGACGGCACGATGGCGGAGATCATCGTCAGCGATACCGGCACCGGCATTCCGGCCGAGGAAATCCCGCGGCTCTTCGAACGCTTTCACCGCGTCGAAGGCGCGCGCGGGCGCAGCCTCGAGGGCAGCGGCATCGGGCTCGCCCTCGTGCTCGAGCTGATACGGCTACACACCGGAACGGTGCACGTCGAGAGCGAGGTCGGCAGAGGAAGCGTCTTCACGGTCCGCCTGCCGTTCGGAACGGCGCATCTCCCCGCCGCCCGCCTGAAGGCTCCGACGAACCGCACCCTTCCTCCGTTCCGCGCCGAGGCCTACGTCCAGGAGGCGCTGAGCTGGCTGGACGACGAACAAGCGACCGACGCGCCGACGGCATCCGGTCCGCAGGATCTCGTCGCGCCCTCGCCCGCCGGCGCGGGCGGACGAACGCTGATCCTCCTCGCCGACGACAATGCCGACATGCGCCGTTACGTCCAGCGGCTGCTCGAAGCGGCCGGCCATCGGGTCGAGGCGGTGGCGGACGGCGAGGCGGCGCTGTCCGCCGCACGTGCGTGCCAACCGGACCTGATCCTGTCCGATGTGATGATGCCCAAGCTCGACGGCTTCGGGCTTCTGGACAGGCTGCGGTCCGACGAGACCCTCAAGGAGATTCCGGTCATCCTGCTGTCGGCGCGCGCCGGCGAGGAGGCCAAGGTCGAGGGACTGCGATCGGGCGCCGACGATTATCTGATCAAGCCGTTCTCGAGCCGGGAGCTGCTGGCGCGGGTCGACGCCAATCTC
>CAYVBN010000678.1:0-3159 GCA_964449645.1 uncultured Hyphomicrobiales bacterium | reverse complement strand
GTGCCGCGGCTCGCGCTCGCCGGCAACGGCGGCGTCGCCAGCGAGCGCGCGGTCGACGTCCAGGTCAATCGTTTGCGGCGCAAGCTCGAGGTCGACCCGGCCAATCCGCTGCTGCTGCAGACGGTGCGCGGCATCGGCTATCGCCTGGTGGTGTCGCCGTGACGAGCCTCGACATCGGCATCGCCCGCCTGCGCTCGGCCGCCGGCCGCGTCTCCGGCGCCAGCGACGCCTTCGCACGCTGGTTGAAGAGCATCATGCCGACCGGGCTTTACGCCCGATCGCTCCTCATCATCATCGTCCCGATGGTGATCCTTCAGTCGGTCGTCGCCTTCGTGTTCATGGAGCGCCACTGGAACACGGTGACGCGCCGGCTCTCCGCCGCGGTGACACAGGACATCTCCGCCCTCATCGACGTCTACACGCATTATCCGCACGACCCCGACAACGCCTTCATCCGCAAGCTGGCGCAGGAGCGGCTCGGCCTCACGGTCGACTTCCTGCCGGTGACCGAATTGCCGCCGCCCGGGCCCAAGCCGTTCTTCTCGCTGCTCGACCAGGCGCTGTCGGAGGAGATCCGCAAGCAGATCGGCAAGCCGTTCTGGATCGACACGGTCGGCCGCTCGTCGCTCGTCGAAATCCGCATCAAGCTCGACAACACGGTGATGCGCGTGTTCGCCCGGCGCAGCGCCGCCTATGCGTCGAATTCCGAGATCTTCCTGTTGTGGATGGTCGGAACCTCGCTGGTGCTGCTCGCCGTCGCCATCCTGTTCCTGCGCAATCAGATCCGTCCGATCCTGCGCCTCGCCGATGCGGCCGAGGCATTTGGCAAGGGGCGCGAAGCCCCGGACTTCCGTCCGCGCGGCGCGCGCGAGGTGCGCCGCGCCGCCCAGGCTTTCATCGAGATGAAACGCCGCGTGGAGCGCGCGATCGACCAGCGCACCACCATGCTGGCCGGCGTATCGCATGACCTGCGCACGATCCTCACCCGCTTCAAGCTCGAGCTGGCGTTGCTCGACGAGAGTCCGGAAATCGAGGCGATGCGCAAGGACGTCGACGAGATGGGCCGGATGCTCGAAGCCTACATGGCGTTCGCGCGCGGCGACGCCGGCGAGCAGTCGGCGCCGACCGACATGGCGGCGTTCCTGGAGGAGCTCAAGGCGGATGCCGAACGCCAGGGGCACAACGCGACGGCGGCGTTCCGCGGCCATCCGATCGTCACCGTGCGGCCGGCGGCGTTCAAGCGCTGCCTCGGCAACCTGGTGTCGAACGCCGCGCGCTTCGCCTCGTCGATCGCCATCACCGGCCATCGCGATCACCGCTGGCTGACCGTGACGGTCGACGACGACGGGCCGGGAATTCCGCCCTCGATGCGGACCGAAGTGTTCAAGCCGTTCCTCCGGCTCGACGACGCGCGCAATCAGGACCAGGGCGGGACGGGGCTCGGCCTTGCGATCGCCCGCGACTTCGCCCGCTCGCACGGCGGCGATATCATGCTGGGCGAGAGTCCGCTCGGCGGCCTGCGCGCGACCGTGCGCGTGCCGGTCTAAGCATGATCCCGAAAAGTGGGCACCGGTTTTCGGGTGAGATCATGCTCAAAGGCTAAAGCATGATCCCGGAAAGTGGGCACCGGTTTCCGGATGAGATCATGCTCGAATCAAAGATCAGACGGCGGTGGCCTCTTCGTCGCCGCTGCCGTGGCGCGGCCGCATCCGCTCGTGGCGTTCGTAGCGATCCTCGCGCCGCCGGCAGAGGCGCGTCGGCGACAGGCGGCAGAGATCGTCGAGGAATCCGACCCAGCGCTGCCCACGTCCGAGCTCACGATCGAGCACCGCCATGGTGCGGGCGAGGCCCGGGTCGTCGTCGCGCACCCAGGTCCGCAGCACCGATGCGAACAGCAGCGCCAGACCCTGGGCATGGAACATGCCGCGCGGGCCGGGGGCATCGAGATCGGCCGCGGCCAGCATCCACTGCTGCGATCGCACCGCGAGCGCGTTGAGCGCGAAGGCCAGTCCCGGGTTGCGCCGGGCCGAACGCATCAGCGAGCGCACGGCCTCTTTCTCCGGCGCCATGATTTCGAGCCGCCGCATCAGCACGTCGAACAGCCGCTCGCGCGCCGGCTCCTCGGCCATGTCGGCCTCGCCGCCGGCGAGCACACGCCGGTCGATCTCCTTCGCCCGCGCGGCAAGGATCGCCATCTTGGAGCCGAAGGCGGTTCGCAGGTCGACGAGCGAGACGCCCGCGCGCGCCGCGATGTCGCCGAAGCCGATTTCCTCGAACGGTCGTTCGGCCAAGAGCTCCATGAACGCCGCCACGATCCGCTCGCGGTCGGGACGGCCGGATTCCGCTGTCGGACGCTCGGGTCTACGGGCCATGCGACGCTCCCTGTTCGGTTCGGGTGCAGAGAGCGGGAAACGCGGTCCCGCTCGGTCTGTTCAAATAACGCTTTCAACCGGGTGTGGGGTCCGGTTCGAACTTCTCGTTAGATCTAGGCAGTCAAAACGGCTGTTCCAGGGCCGCAGGGTCGCACGGTGGCGACGGCTCAGCCGGCGAGTTCGCGCGAGCGCCGCGTGGCGGCCGCCACCGCCCTGTCGAGCAGCGCCTCCATTCCGCCGGGCGCCATCAGCACATCGAGCGCCGCCGCCGTGGTGCCGCCGGGGGAGGTGACTTCGCGGCGCAGCACGTCGGGCGCGCGCGTCGAACGCGCGAGCAGCTCGCCCGAGCCGGCGACGGTGGCACGCGCCAGCCTGTCGGCAAGATCCGCCGGCAGCCCGGCCGCAGCCCCTGCGCGCGCCAGCGTTTCGGCGAGCAGGAATACATAGGCGGGGCCCGATCCCGAGACGGCCGTGACCGCGTCCATCAACTGCTCGTCATCGATCCACTCGACAGCGCCGGTCGCGGCGAGCAGGCGTCCGGCGACGTCTCGCTGCGCCGCGGAAAGGCGTGCGTTCGCGACCGCGACCGTGATGCCGCGGCCGACGGCGGCCGGCGTGTTCGGCATGGCGCGCACGACAGCGGCCTGTGCCGGGAGCTTCTGTTCGAGGAACGCGAGCGTGCGGCCGGCCATGATCGATACGACCGTCGTTGACGCGCCGACCAGCGCTCCGATCTGCGGAAGAACCTCCGGGGCCGTCTGCGGCTTGACGGCGAGCACGACGGCCG
>CAYVBN010000677.1:0-3613 GCA_964449645.1 uncultured Hyphomicrobiales bacterium | reverse complement strand
TGGCTGGTCTCGCCCGCCTCGCGCGACAATTCTTCGAGCACGGGCGTCGCCAGGCTGACCAGCTCGATCTCGTCGAGGGCGCTTGCCGCAAGGGCGAACAACGGCCGTCCGACACGGTAAGCCTTGTCGGTCTGCCGGATGTAGCCGAGCGACACCATGGTCTTCACCAGATGGAACGTGGTGCTCTTGTGCAGGCCGACTGCCTTGCTGAGCTCGGCGAGGCCGATGCCGTCGCGATGGCGCGCAACGGCTTCGAGGATCGCGAAGGCGCGTTCGATCGACTGCACGCGCCCGCTTTGGCGCTCGTCGAGCTCCGGCTCACCCTCCGGCCAGCCGTTCTCGACCAGCGCCGCCGCGGCAGAGGCCGCCGAGCGGTCTTCGGTCGGCGGCACCGCCCGCTGTTCCCTCGGCAGGTTCGATTTGACTCGCGTGGTCACGTAATCTCCTGGGCGGACGGACAGTGGCCGGACGCGAGATGGCGCAGCCCGGAGTTCATGGCCGATATCCTATCATGAGGAACGGCGCGTCATATTGCCGAACTTCCCGGCTTGGATGGTTTCTTGGGCGGTTCATAACGCGTGCCGATTCCCGGCTTGCCGTGGCCCAGTCCGGGCAGCTCCCACACGCCCGCGCCCTGCGGGTTCGCGTCGGCCGCGATATCGACGTCGATCAGATACGGACGGTTCGCCGCAATCGCCTTGCGCACGGCATCGCCGAGGTCGGCGGCGCGGTCGATGCGGACGCCCTCCACGCCGGCCGAGCGCGCCATGGCTGCGAAGTCCGGATTGTAGCGCTCGCCCGTGCGGGGATCGTGGAAATCGGTCGCGAGCTCGCGCCCGCCGAGATAGCCGCGCTGAAGCCCGCGGATCGACGCATAGGCGTAGTTGTTCCAGACCACCCAGACGACCGGCAGCGCGTATTCGACGGCCGTTCCGAGCACGCTCGCATGCATGAAGAAGGCTCCGTCGCCGCACACGGAGACGCACGGGCGATCGGGCGCGGCGAATTTTGCGCCCAAGACACCGGCCACGCCGAAGCCCATCGGGCCGAACCCCATGGACCCGATGAGCGAGTCCGGCCGCCGTGGCTTGCAGAAGCTGAGCAGCCAGTTGTGATGGACGCCGATGTCGCTGACCAGAATGGCGTCCTCCGGCAGAGCCTTATCGATCTCGGCGGCGGCGCGCTGCGGATGAATGGGCGTGCTGTCGTTGGAAAACCCAGGGGCGACGAACGCGTCCCACTGCTTGCGATATCCGGCGATCTCGCCGAGCCACGCCCTGCGGTCGGCCGCACCTTTTTCCACGTCGCTTCGCCGGTCGAGCTCGGCGAGCACCTGGCGCAGAAACGTCCGCACGTCCGCCATCAACCCGAGCGCGACCGGATAATTGCGTCCGATCTCCTCCGGATCGATGTCGACGTGGATGAGCCGTGTCGGCGGAATCGTGAACGAATAACCCGGCAGCCACGAGCTCGACGTACGGTCGTCGAACCGCACGCCGAGGGCGAGCAGCACGTCCGCCTGACGGGTCGCGTGATTGGCGTGATAGTTCCCCGCGCGTGCGACGAGCCCGAGCGACAGCGGATGACTGCTGTCGATCGCCCCCAGTCCGCTGGCCGACGCCGCCACGGGAATTTGCAGGCGTTCCGCGAGCCGCAGGAGCTCGGCCGCCGCACCGCCATAGCGCACGCCCTGCCCGACCAGGATAACCGGCTTCCTGGCGCCGAGCAGCATGTCGACCGCCTTGACGACGCCCTCGGGATCGGCGCCGCAACGGCTCGAAATATTGGCGCTCCACTGCTGCGGATCGGGCGGCTCTTCGGCCGCCGCCTCCATGAAGACGTCGAACGGCACGTCGAGCACCACCGGTCCCGGCCGTCCCGTCACCATGGTCTTCCAGGCCTGACGGACCGCGAGCGGCACCATCTCGCCGCGCGTCGGCTGAAAGACCTTCTTGCAATAGGAACGAACGGTTGACGGGAAATCGGCCTGATAGTGGCGATAGAGCTCCTGGAACGCGCCGCGGTTGAACTGACTCGTCGGCACGTTGCCGGTCACGGCCAGGAACGGTACCGAGTCGAGAAACGCGTTGGCGAGCGAGATCGGCAGGTTGGCCGAGCCGGGCCCGCACGAGGTGAAGGTCGCGACCGGCCGGCCGGCCACGCGGTAGTAGACGTCGGCCATGAACCCGGCGACGGATTCATGATGGACCGAGACGGTCTTGATGCTGCCCGAGCGGCTGTAGAGCGCATCGATGAACTGGATGTTGCCGTGACCGCACAGGCCGAAGACGTACGGCACCTTCTCGGCGACGAGATAGTCGACGATCACCTCGGCGCCATTGAGCATATTGCGGGTCGTCATCGATCCCTCTCCGGTCCGGTCACTCTCTGGTCGCGTTGGGAACTAGGCAATGCCCTTTCGGCGCAGAAAATCGTTGACCCGCGCACTGAAGATCTCCGGATCCTGATACGGAGCGAAATGGGCCGCGTGTTCCAAAATCTCGAACTCGGACCCGCGCAGCATCTCGTGCACCGCACGCGACAGGCCGGGCGGCAGCAGGCGATCGTGTGCGCCGACCATCACGAGGCTCGGACAGGTGATCGCCGAAAGCGCCGCTGAAACGTCCGTGCCGATCATGCCGAGCGCGATCGCCGCGTAGCCGTTTGGATTATTGCCGCGGAACATCTCCATGTAGCCGAGATAGCGCGCGTCCCTCGGCTGCTGCGAGAAGGCGAGATCGACGACATCGGGAAGCAGGGCCCCGATGCCGTTCCGCCGCACGAGCGCGACCCGCTTTTCCGCGCGGGCCCGCGATTCCGCGCCGAGGCGCGGCGCGGTGTTGGAGAGCACCAGGGCCGAGACGTGCGGAGCATCCGCCGCCGCGTAGCTTGCCGCGATGAGGGAGCCGACCGCGCAGCCGATGGGCACGACCGAGCTCAATCCGAGATGCTCGCGGATGGCGATGATGTCGCGAACGTGGTCTTCGACCTTCCAGGGCCGGTCGGGGACCGGAGACTGTCCGGCCCCGCGCAAATCACAGGCCACGACCTGGAAGCGTTCGGACCAGATGCGGGTGCAGGCGTCCCAGAAATGATGGTTCGCCCCCATCGGATGCAGGAGCAGCAATGCAGGGCGACCGGCAGGATTGCTGACGACGAAGTGTGTCTCCGGACGCATGTGCGAGCTCGCGGGTTCGGTGAGGCCACGCGCGGTTCAGGACCGGCCGAGCCGGCTGGTCAGCCAGTCGGCGATGTAGTCGATCCCGACCTGGCGGTTGTCGACCTGCACGTGCGTCGCACCGCCCTCCTCGGGCGTGAAAATCTTCAGCGTCCTGTCGCGCGAGCCGACATTGTCATAGAGCTGCTGGGCGATTTCCGGTGGCGACAGGCGGTCCTCGGAGCCATGGCAGATGAGGGTCGGGCACTCGATCCGATGCGCCACGCCGGCGAGCGTGAACTTCTTCAGCTTTTCCATGGCGGCTTCCATGTCCGGCACGCCGAGCACCCACGGCAACTGGAAGTGCGAGGTCGCCGAACTGCGCTCGCTCGCCTTCATCACCTCCCACCGCTTCTGCCAGACCGCGTGGTAGTCGTAATGCGCGCCCCAGGCGAC
>CAYVBN010000676.1:0-1579 GCA_964449645.1 uncultured Hyphomicrobiales bacterium | reverse complement strand
CTCGCGCCATACGAGCAGATTTTCCGCGCCGGACTCACGGGACAATGTTGCCCCAAGTTCTCGAAGGGAGATCGGCCCCATCGAACGATCTCCTCTGGCGTAGTACCAGTTTTTCCCCATTGCTTCGCCCCCGACCGCCCCGCGCGGCCCCGGATTGCCGGGCACCTGCGCGGACAGCAACTTTATTTTAATTGTCTTTCTCCATTTCTGCAATCTTTAGTTGTATTGACTATTGGAGCCCTTACCGCCGCCCGAACAACCGCTCGATGTCGGTGAGCTTCAATTCCACGTAGGTCGGCCGCCCGTGGTTGCACTGGCCGGAGTTCGGCGTCGCCTCCATCTCGCGCAACAGCGCGTTCATCTCCTCGGGCTTGAGCCGTCGGCCGGCGCGCACGGAGCCGTGGCACGCCATGGTGGCGGCGACGTGCATGAGGCGGCGCTCGAGCGGCAGCGCCTCGTCCCATTCGGCCATGTGCTCGGCAAGGTCGCGCACGAGCGCCTGCGCGTCGATTTCGCCGAGCATCGAAGGGGTCTCGCGCACCGCCACCGCCCCGGGGCCGAACGATTCGAGCACGAGGCCGAAACGGGCAAGCTCGCCGGCGCGCGCGATGAGCCGCTCGACGTCGGCTTCGTCGAGTTCGACGATCTCCGGGATCAGCAAGATCTGGCGGGCGACGCCCGTCTTCTCGATCGCCGCCTTCAGACGTTCGTAGACGAGGCGTTCGTGCGCGGCATGCTGGTCGACGATGACGACGCCGTCGCGCGTCTGCGCCACGATATAGGTTTCGTGCACCTGCGCGCGCGCCGCACCGAGCGGACGGTCGAGCAGATCCTCAGTGGGCTCCGGGATGGCGCGCACATCGGCCGCGGGCGCGCCGACCGCGAAGGCCGCCTGCGCGGCCTCGGCGAACCCCGGCGCCGCCGCAAGGGCCGTTGCGCCGTCGGCGGCCGGCGATGGCGGCCGCGCCGGCGACTGACGCCAGTCCCAGGCGCGTTGCGGCGCAAGGCCCGGCCGGAACGCCGAGATCGTCGCACCGCCGCCGGTCGTGGCCGCGCGCTGAGCGTTGTTCGCCAGCGCCTCGGCGAGCGCGCGCACGATCGAGCCGCGCACCAGGCCGGGATCGCGGAAGCGCACCTCGGTCTTGGCCGGATGCACGTTGACGTCGACCTCGCGCGCATCGAGCGTCACGAACAGCGCGACCATCGGATGGCGGTCGCGCGGCAGATAATCCGCATAGGCCGCGCGCACCGCGCCGAGCAGCAGCTTGTCGCGCACCGGCCGCCCGTTGACGAAGAGATATTGCCCGAGCGCGTTGGCGCGGCTGAAGGTCGGCAGCGCGGCGAACCCTTCCACCGCGATGCCGTTGCGCTCACCGATCACCTCGATGGCATTGGCGCGGAAGTCGGCGCCGAGAATGTCGGCGAGCCGCGCCAGCCGTCCGGTCGGTCCCGGCAGCGCCGCCGCCCAGGTCACCGGCGCGCGCTCCTCGCCGGCCAGCGTGAAGGTCACGTCCGGACGGCTCATGGCGAGACGACGCACCACCTCGCGCACCGCTTCGGCCTCGCTGCGATCGGTCTT
>CAYVBN010000675.1:0-23333 GCA_964449645.1 uncultured Hyphomicrobiales bacterium | reverse complement strand
CGCTCGGCAAGCGCAGCGGCAAGCCGATCAGCTACGGCGCGCCCGGCAACGCCTCGCCGCCGACCTTCATCATGGAGCAGTTCAAGCGCCGCGCCGGCATCGATTTGGTCCAGGTGCCCTACCGCGGAGGCGGCAATGCGGCGATGGACATCGTCGACAACTACGTCTCGACGGCGCTGCTGCCGTTCCTGACGATCGGGAACGCAGTGCGCGGCGGCACGGTCGTGCCGCTTGCGGTGACCTCGGCCGAACGCAACCCGGCCTTCAAGGACATCCCGACCTTTGCCGAGCTCGGCTACCCGGACGTGCGCGGCTACACTTGGTTCTGGCTATCGGGGCCGAAGAACCTGCCGTACGACATCGTGCAGAAGCTCAACCGCGAGGTCCGGCGCATCCTCAAATCGCCCGAGGTCAAGGCGCAGTTCGAGAAGCAGGCGCTGCTGACGATGGATCTCGACGTCCCCGCGCTCAACAAGCTGTTGGCCGACGAGGTGGCGCAGTGGGCCGCCATCGCCAAGCAGAGCGGGGTTCGGGTGCAGTAGGCCGGTCGCGTTCGGACTTTTCCGATCGCAACCGGATCAGCCTCCAGGCCGGTTGAGTTCCGGACACCGCTGCGGGATTGTGGTTCCGAGCCACGCGATTCCCGATGCCTTTCCTCGTCCTAAAGTACGTGCACGTGCTCGGCGCCATCGTCCTGCTCGGGACGGGTGCCGGGATCGCCTTCTTCATGTGGATGGCGCATCGCACGCGGGACGTCGGTCACATCGCCCGAACGGCCGCGACGGTGGTCGTCGCCGATTTTCTATTCACGGCCACTGCAGTCGTCGCGCAACCCGTGACGGGTTTCCTGTTGGCGCGCGCGGCGGGGTGGCCGCTCTCTCAAGGATGGCTCGCGCTCTCACTTCTGCTTTATGTGGCGGCGGGCCTGTGCTGGATTCCGGTGGTGTTCATTCAGATGCGCATGCGTGACCTGGCGCGGGCGGCGGTGAAAGAGCATGCGCCGCTCTCGGCCGCGTATGACCGCCTGTTCCGCTGCTGGGTCACGTTGGGATTTCCAGGTTTCGGGGCGGTCCTCGCCATCGTGTGGCTGATGATCGCCAAACCCTCATTCTGAGCCGAGGCGTGAGCGCAAAGCGTATCCTTGTTTTCGGGGCCTCTGGCCTGATCGGGCAGTTCGTGGCCGCCGACCTGGAACGCCGCGGCCACCGCGTCGTCGCGGTCGCGCGCCGTTTCTCCCCTGCTCAACGGGCTCGGTTCAGCGCCGACGGGCGCGAGTTGCCGATCGCGGCACTCGGGAGTTCAGAAATCGCCGACCTCCTGCGGGCGAGCAACGCCGAGGTGGTGGTCAATTGTCTGGGCGTGCTCCAGGACGAGCCCGGCAGCCGGATGTGTGACGTGCATGGGCGGTTCGTGGACCGTCTGATCGCCGCCTTGCGCGATGTCGGTTCCGGCATCCTGCTCGTCCATGTTTCGGTCCCGGGCGCGGAAGCCGACGACCGTACGGCGTTCAGCCTCACCAAGCGCAAAGCCGAACGGCAGATCGTCGAAGCCTATCCGCACGCGGTGGTCTTACGCCCCGGATTCGTGTTCGCACCGGCCGCGTACGGAGGCAGTGCCTTGTTGCGCGCCCTGGCGGCGTCGCCATTCGAGTTGCCGCGGGTCGAACGAGAGCGCCCGTTCGCGTATGTGGCGGTCGAGGACCTGGCCGAAACGGTTGCGCGGGCGGCGGAAACCTGGGCGCCGGGAAAACCGGACGGAGCGCGGATCTGGGATGTGATGCATCCGCATCCCTGTCGGGTGGGCGACGTCGTCGATGCTCTGCGGGGCTGGCTGGGCATCAGTGCGAGGGCGCATGCCGCTGTACCGGGATTTCTGCTCGCGGCCATTGCCCGGATGGGAGATCTTGCCGGATGGCTCGGCTGGCGTCCGCCGATCCGCTCGACCGCGCTCGCGGAGATGCGGCGCGGCGTGGCCGGCAACCCTGCCGAGTGGCGCGCGGCGACCGGCATCGAGCCGATGTCGCTGGAGGCTGTGTTGCGAAGCCGGCCGGCAACTGTCCAGGACAAGTGGTTCGCCGCGCTCTATGGGCTCAAGCCGCTCGTCATTGCCGTGCTGGCGGCGTTCTGGAGCGTATCCGGAGCAATCGCTCTGGCCGCCTTTGCTCCCGCGGCCGCCATTCTGACGGCGCACGGATGGTCTGACCAGATGGCCCGCATCGCGACGATTACGAGCAGCCTGATGGATCTCGCGGTCGGACTTGCCATCGCGGTTCGACCGACCTGCCGCGCCGGGCTTATCACCGGGATCGCGGTGTCCGTTTTCTACATGATGGGCGCGGCGGTTCTCACTCCGGATCTGTGGGGCGAGCCGCTTGGCGCGCTGGTCAAGACTGGACCGGCCATCGTCCTGATGCTGGTTGCCCTCGCGACGCTCGAGGCGCGCTGATGCCGGGCTCTGGCATCGATCCTATTGAGGACTGCTTTGGGCGATACGGGCAGCCCGGCCAGAAAGGCCTCATCCTTTATGACGGCGACTGCATGATCTGCTCAGGTTGGTTCCGGTTCGTTGCCAAGCGGGACGTCGAGAGACGATTCCTGTTCACCGCCATCCAGTCGGAATTCGGCCGTGCACTGGCGGTGAAGCTCGGCATCGACCCCGATGATCCGGCGACGAATGCCGTTCTGCTCGACGGGCAGGTCCATCTCCGCTCGGATTCCGCGCTGTCGGTGCTGGCGGTTCTGCCGGGCTGGGGATGGACGCGGGTCCTTCGGATCGTCCCTGGCAGTTTGCGAGACCGCCTGTACGGTCTCATCGCCCGCAACCGCTATCGCCTTTTCGGCACGAGGGAATCCTGCGATTTCGGCGACGCGGGCTTATCGGACCGCATCATTCGCTGAACCCCGGCCGTCGCAACTCCGCCGGTCAGCCCCGTCCGCCGTAGCGCATCGGAACGGCGTCCGCCGGCACGATCATCTTGCCGACCGGCCAGAGCGCGATGCCGGCGAGCTTGAGGTGGGCCCAGGCGAACGGGATGCCGATCAGCGTGATGGCCAGCATGATGGCGGTGATGACGTGGCCGAGCGCGAGCCACCAGCCGGCCAGCACCAGCCAGATCAGGTTGCCGAGAAAACCGAGCGGCCCGGTGCCGATGTCCTCGTAGCCGTAATCGGCCCGCGAGACCGCCTTCTGCCCGAACGGCAGCAGCGTGTAGGCGGCGATGTTGAATGCGGCGCGCGCCCACGGGATGCCGATGATCGTGATTGCCATGATGACGGCCGCGATCACCCATCCGAGCGCCATCCAGATTCCGCCGCAGATGATCCAGGCGAGATTGAGCAGGAAGGAGAGGGCGGTCATTCGGTGCGATCCGTTTCCGCTGCCGGCAGACGCCCACGTGAGCGCCGCCGTGCACACGTCACAGCCTCGCATCCATGTAGGTGGGGAGACAGGCGAGCGCCAGCGCGTGCAGCCTCGATCAGGTTGGGCTGGCGAGGGAGGTTCGCAGGCCGCCGGAATCAGGCCGACCAGGGCAGGACCCGACGGGACTTGGTCTCTTCGCGCCGGGGCGCGCGTGCAGCGGAAATCGTGTAGCGCACCATCACGCCGCAGAGATAACCCACCTGCAAGGCCGCTTCGACCGCCACAACGAGGAAGATGGTCTCGGCCAAGCCAGACTCGCGAAGCACAGATGTCACGAGGGCCAGCACGAAGGCGATCATCGCGGCGGGAATGACGATGAGGACGGTGAAGCGTAGTCCGAGGACCGCCCCCAAAAGAACGCTGAGAAGAACCATCGTCATCACAATCGTCTCCACAGTCAAAGCTTTCATCCTCGACTTAAGAATGCCTTAAGGGCCCGCCGTTGGCCTTTCTGTCCTCCTGACGAATCAAGTGCCGTGCTTGGTTGAAGGTTCCGGATAAGGCAGGCCCCTGCCGCATGGCCGCCAAAGGGATTGGTATGGCTGGGCGGTATGATGTTCCCGAGCGGCAGCGCGTGGGCGAGTGAGGGAGATTTAAGCTCTGCCGCAGCAGGCGGAATTACTGCTCATAAAATCATGCAATCCGAATTCCGCTCGTCTCAGAAAAACTCTGTCCGCTGCCAAGAATTTCCCTGACTACCGTTTGTGACGACTTGGGAGAGGTCCACTTCGGCTCGAAAACTTGCGTCGCTCTGACGCAAGCCGCTTTTGGTTGCGGCGCAACACTTCGAAATGCTGGTTACCGAAGTGATAAAACCTTTCGTCTCGGCTGTGTCTCCGAGGTCACATTGGTCCAAATTTTGACGAAAGGGGGCCAAAACGGGGAGGAAAAAAGGTCGGCGCCATTGAAGCTGCGCGCGACGCCATGTTACCGCATTAACTAACAAGAAGGGGGCCGGGGTAGTGATCAGCAGCAGAACGAGTACCTGTGCAAGATTACTGGCCGGCGTCGCTGCGTTGGCGCTGGCGAGTTGTGCGGAGCTGCCCACGTCCGGGCCCAACAGCAAGGACGTGCTGACTGCGGGCAATCAGGAGCCCGATAGCCTCCCGTACGCGCTGGTGAAAATGACGCCGGAGACGGTCGATATCCTGGCTCATGACCTCCCGCGCCTCAGCAATGCCTTTACCGACCGCCGGGCGCCGCACGAGATTCGCTTCGGCATTGGCGACATCGTCAGCGTGACCATTTTCGAAGCCGCCGCCGGCGGCCTTTTCATCCCGCTCGAAGCGGGCGTTCGCCCCGGCAACTTCATCACGCTGCCGAATCAGGCGGTCGACAACAACGGCAACATCTCGGTGCCGTATGCGGGCACGATTCGCGCCAAGGGCCGCACGCCAGTCGAGGTGCAGCAGTCGATCGTCGATGCGCTGCGCAATCGCGCCATCGAGCCGCAAGCGGTGGTGGCGCTGGTCGAACAGCGCACGTCGCTGATCAGCGTGCTCGGCGAGGTGAACACGCCCGCGCGCTTCCCGGCGAGCGCCGCCGGCGAACACATTCTGGACGCCATCACCCGGGCAGGCGGTCCCAAAGGGCAGGGCTTCGACACCTGGGTCATGCTCGAGCGCGAAGGCAAGCGCGCGACGGTTCCGTTCGGCGCGCTCGTTTACGAGCCGGCCAACAACATCTTCGTTCACCCCGACGATACGATCTACGTCTATCGCGAGCCTCAGACGTTCGTGGCGTTCGGCGCCTCCGGCCAGCAGGGCCTTATCAACTTCGACGCCTGGCGGCTGTCGCTCGCCGAGGCGGTCGCCAAGGCCGGCGGTCTCAACGACACGCTCGCCGATCCGGCCTCCGTCTTCCTCTATCGCGGCGAGACCCGTGCCGTGGCGACGCAACTCGGCGTCGACGTGAGCCGGTTCGAGGGACCGATCATCCCGGTCATCTATCACGTCAATTTCCGCGATCCGGCCGGCTACTTCCTGGCGACCAAGATGCAGATGCGCAACAAGGACGTGATCTACGCGTCGAACGCGCAGGGCGTCGAGGTGGCGAAGTTCCTGCAGTACGTCAGGCTGATCACCGCCACGGTGAACGACCCAATCGTCGCGGCCGAGAACGGCGTCATCCTGCGGAACTCGATCAAGACCGCGCCTTGATGGCCGGCTAGACTGCCGGGATCGCGCCGGAAACATCCGGCGCGATCGGTATTGTCGGACCATCGATGCAAGGAGTGTGATGCGGCCCGTTGCGCGCGAGGCGCGAGCCAACCGGGTATCGGCGGCGTTGCTGTTCGCCACACTGGCGCTCGCGCCGCTGCCGTTCGGATCGACCGACCCGGTCGTCATCGCGGTCTGGTGCATTGTCCTCGGCGTCGCCGTTGCCGCCGCCAATCCGGGCGGATTGCAGCGCGGGCACCTTGCGCTGCTCGCTCTCGCTGGCTTGCTGGTCGTCCTCTACGGCGTCGTCGTCGCCCAGCAGCTCTCCTCCCACCTGTTTTTGCCCGGCGCGAGCCCGGATCCGCTCTGGCGCGAGGCGGCCGAAGCGCTCGGGCTGAATCTTCCCGCCACGGTATCGATCGCACGCAACGAGCCGCTGCTCAGCCTCGGTGCGCCGCTCGCCGCCATGCTGGCCCTGATCTGCGGTCTCATCGTCTGCGCCGATCGGCAGCGGGCGCGGCAGCTTCTTACCATCCTGGCGTGGTCCGGGGTCGCCTATGCGGCGTTCGGAATCCTCTCCTTCCTGATCGACCCGACCAAAATCCTCTGGCGCGACAAGCGCGCCTATCTCAATGCGCTCACCGGGACCTTCACCAACCGGAACACCGCCGCAGTCTATTTCGGGGCGTGCGCGATCGTGTGGCTGTTGCTCCTGTGCGAGCGTGCCAACGCGTATCTGGCGAAGCTCGACGCGAGCGGCTGGAAACAGGGCGTGCGCAACCTGGTGTTCGCCGCTCCGCGCCCTGTCGTCCTCGCCTTCTGCATGCTGCTCGTCTGCCTGATCGCGCTCCTCATGACCGGGTCGCGGGCGGGCATCGTCCTCTCGCTCGTGGTGCTGGTCATGACCGGCGTCGTCTTCCTGCAGCGCAGGGCCGCGCATCGCGTGGGCATGCTCGGCACGGTGGCGATCGGAGCCGTCATGGCCTTGGCGGTGCTGCAGTTCCTGGCCGTGGGGGTAGGCGGCCGCTTTGACCTGCAGGGGTTCGACGACGAGGGCCGGCTCGAGACCTACCGCGCCACCTGGCGCATGATCATGGATCACCCGTGGTTCGGGACCGGGCTCGGGACCTTTGCGTGGGGCTTTCCGGCCTACCGCAGTGACGGGGTGACGTTATGGGGCGTGTGGGACCGGGCGCACAACACGCTCCTGGAACTGGCGGCGGACGTCGGGATTCCGCTCACCGCGGCGGTGGTCATCGGCTGGCTGGTCGTGCTCGCCGTCCTCATCCGCGGTGTCCGCATCCGGCGGCGCGACTTCGATATCCCGCTCGCCGCGCTCGCCGTTTCGCTGCTGGCCCTGATCCACTCGCTCGTGGATTTCTCGTTGCAGATCCCGGGCTTCTCCCTGGTCGTTTTCGCGCTGGTCGGGGCCGGCCTCGCCCAGTCGTTCCGCAGCGGAAGAAGATCGTGAGGAAGATTGGATAAATATTTGTGGTACAAAGGAAAAATCTAGGGCGGGTCAGGATTCAGGTTAACGCCCGATTTGACGAAAATAATAGTGACCGGGCCGGGCGGGGCATAGAAGAGCAATTGGCACTCTTCGATTCCCATGCTAAACGGGAACAAACTTTATACAATTCTCAATAGAGCTACGACCCCGGAGAGATGTAATGAACAGAAAGCTTCTGGGATTTGTTGGCGCCCGTTCCCGTACGGCGCTCTACGTTGGTGTGACACTCGCGATCGGCCTCACGGGCGCGCAGGCGGCCTGCTACAATGCGCAGCAGCAGCTTTCGCCGCAGGCCATCAGCGCCTTTACCAACGATCCGGCCGGCTTTCTGAAGCAGTATCCGGAAGGTGGCGCGCAGTTCATCTCGCGCATTCGCGACCTCGTCGCCTCCGACCCGGCGACCCTGGAGCCGATCCTGAAGCTCATCGGCGATGCCAGCAAGGACCAGAAGACCGCCATCGGCGCGGCTCTGGCCCAGGCGGCCCGTATCTGCGTGCGGACCGACCAAGCCTTCGCCACGGACATTCAGCAGGCGATCGCCCAGACCAAGGACCACGACGTGGTGCTGGCCTTCACCTCGACCTCGGGCGACCAGCCCACCGGCGCGGTCGGTGGCGGCGGCGGCGCGGCCGGCGGTGGCACCGGCGGACAGACGAATCCGTTCGTCAGCACGCTGACCAATACGGGTCCGGCCCAGCGCATCGGGAACGACCCCACGCCGACCCCGTTGTTCACCTACACGTCTTCCGTGACTGGGACCAACGGAACGACCGGCACGACGACAACGACGACGTTCTTCACGATTTCTTCCCCTGTCAGCCGCTAAGCGGCTGAGGGCGACGGAGGAGCGGACGCCTAGGGGACAGGGCGTCCGATCCAAAAGGGGAGTAAATATCCCGAGAGAGGGATAATCGCCGCTTGCGGGGGTGGGTGCGAGCATCGAGAATGTGGCCACTAACACCCTTGAAAACGCGGCATGCTCCAGACCAGTAAACTCCACACGGTACCGGAACAGCTTCCTCCGGGATCCCAGCTCGTTTCTCCCGCGGAAATCTGGCGTTCGACGGTCGGCTTCCTTCGACGCCAGTATTTCATCATCGCGGCGGTGACGTTGCTCGTGCTCGCGCTCGGCGTGACCTATCTGTTCACGACGCCGCCGTCCTATACCGCGCACGCGATGCTGATGATCGATGCGCGCAAGGTGCAGCTCTTCCAGCAGCCCTCGGTGGTCGGCGACGCCGTCGTCGATTCCTCGATGGTGGAAAGCCAAGTCGAGCTGCTCAAGTCGGAGAACGTCGCGCTCTCCGTCATCAAGGACCTTCACCTCGCCGAAGATCCGGAGTTCGTGGGCGGCGGCGGCGGATTCCTCGGCGCCGTGTTCGGCTTCATCTCCGGATACTTCGGGCCTGAGCAGCCGCCGTCCGAGTTCGAGCTGACGCGTCGCGCCGTCGGGAGCCTGCTCCGCAACCTGAGCATCAAGCGCGTCGGGCTCACTTATGTGATCGACATCGGGTTCCGCTCGCTCAATCCGGACCGGGCGGCGCAGATCGCCAACGCGGTCGCCGACGCCTACATCGTCGACCAGCTCGACGCGAAATACGAAGCCACCAAGCGCGCCAGCGTCTGGCTGCAGGACCGCATCAACGAGTTGCGCCAGCAGGCCTCCGGAGCAGATCGTGCGGTCGTCGATTTCAAGGCCAAGAACAACATCGTCGACGCCGGCGGCCGGCTCCTCAACGAGCAGCAACTGGCCGAGCTGAACAGCCAGCTCGTCGCCGCGCGCGGCGCGACGTCGGAAGCCAAGGCGCGTCTCGACCGCATCGACGAGATCATCCGCTCCGACGACCCCGGCGGCACCGTGACCGACACGCTGCGCAACGATGTCGTGAGCAAGCTGCGCTCGCAGTATCTCGACCTCGCCGCCAAGGAGGCCGACTGGTCCGCGCGCTACGGCAGCAACCATCTGGCCGCCGTCAACCTGCGCAACCAGATGCGCGAGATCCGCCGCTCGATCCTCGACGAGCTCAAGCGCCTTCGCGAGACCTACAAGAGCGACTACGAGATCGCCAAGCAGCGCGAGGAGAGCCTGCAGAAGGATCTGTCCACGGTGGTGGCGCAGTCGCAGACCGCCAACGAGGCGCAGGTCCAGCTCCGCGATCTCGAGAGCTCGTCACAGACCTATCGGGCGCTGTACGACAACTTCCTGCAGCGCTACATGGAATCGGTCCAGCAGCAGTCGTTCCCCATCACCGAGGCGCGGCTGATCTCGCGAGCGTCGCATCCGCTCAAGCCAAGCCATCCGCAGACGCTCCTGATCCTCGCCCTGGCCATGGCCGGCGGATTGGGCCTCGGCGTCGGCGTCGGCATTCTGCGCGACATCTCCGATCGGGTGTTCCGCACCAGCGGCCAGCTGGAAGAGGCTCTGCAGGTCAACTGCATCGCGGTGCTGCCGCTCCTCGCGCGGCAGGCCGGCACCCGGCCGAGGCTCGTGGTCGACGCCAAGACGGCCGGCCCACGCACGATCGTGCGCCACAACCACGTCCACTGGACGGTGGTCGACGAACCGTTCTCGCGCTACGCCGAGGCGGTGCGTTCGATCAAGGTCAGCGCCGACCTGCATGGGGTTGGCAAATCGAACCGCGTGATCGGCTTCACCTCCTCGCTGCCGAACGAAGGCAAGTCGACGGTCGCGGCCTCGCTGGCGCTGCTGATCGCCCAGGCCGGCGGGCGCGTGATCCTGGTCGATTGCGACCTGCGCAACCCGTCGATCTCGCGCGACCTGACGCCGGAAGCGCGCGAAGGATTGCTGGAGGTGGTCAACGGCAAGGTCGCGCTCGAGGACGCAATCTGGACCGATCCGACCACCAAGCTCGCCTTCCTTCCGACGGTCGTGCA
Organism: uncultured Hyphomicrobiales bacterium; assembly: GCA_964449645.1. Classification (GTDB taxonomy): domain Bacteria; phylum Pseudomonadota; class Alphaproteobacteria; order Rhizobiales; family Xanthobacteraceae; genus CAYVBN01. The sequence continues at coordinate 13,349 of CAYVBN010000675.1, read as the reverse complement.
GTCGCGCGTCGCGCACACCGACGAGATCCTGGCGTCGGACCAGGTCAAGACGCTGTTCGAGCGCCTGCGCGAGAAATACCAGTACGTCGTCGTCGATCTGTCGCCGCTGGCGCCGGTGGTCGACGTCCGCACCACTGCGCACCTCGTCGATTCCTACGTCTTCGTGGTCGAATGGGGGCGGACCAAGACCGAGGTGGTCGAGCACGCCATCAACGCGTCGCGGACCGTCTACGAAAATCTGCTCGGCGCGGTGTTGAACAAGGTTCAGATCGACACGCTGGCACGCTACGAAGGCCACGGCGGCACCTATTACCGCAACAAATACTACTCCCGCTATGGCTACACGGATTAACCGGACGGGAGCGGGCGTCGCCCGTTCCGGTCTGGTCCTGCTCGGCTGCCTGGCGGTTGCCTGGGGTGTCGGAGCGATGCGCCTCGCGCGCGGCCAGTCCGGCCTCCAGGATCTGGCGAGCCGCATCGTCGACGGCGAGCCTTACAAGCTCGAGACCATCCTGGCGCGGCTTCCCCAGATCGAAGCGGTGGAGGCGTCGCCGATCTGCCGGGCCAGCGCCCTGCACAGCGTTGCGGTCATCCGCTTGCGCCTCGTCGAAGAAGTCATGGCCGCCGGGCGGCGCGACATGATCGACGACGCGCTCGAACGTCTGCACGATACGCTGCGGGCTTCGCTCTCGTGTTCCCCGGCCGACCCGTTCCTCTGGCTCGCGTTGTTCTGGGTCGAGAATACGCGCAACGGGTTCAGCGCAGACCATTTCAAATATTTGCGGCTGTCCTATCGCCTCGGCCCGAACGAGGGCTGGATCGCGCTCAAGAGGGCGCACGTGGCGCTGGCGCTGCTGCAGGCGCTTCCGGACGACCTGCGTGAGCGCACGATCGGTGAATTCGTCAAGCTCGTCGACGACCAGCTCTACACACAGGCCGCCGCCATCCTGACGGGGCCGGGCTGGCCCGTGCGCGACCTGCTGCTGGCGCGGCTCGCGTCGAGCGCGCAACGCGACCGCGAGGGCTTTGCCCGCGTCCTCAAGGTGAAAGGCTACGACGTGCAGGTGCCGGGCGTGGTCGATCGGGAGCGGCCGTACCGCTAGAGCCGGCGAAGTGGATACCGGTTCGCCGTGGCCACGTACGAAATTTGGGGCGAACGCGTTCCAACCACTCCCGGACGCCGGGTGCGCTTACCAGAGGAATCCTTCGGTCTGGGCCGGAGCGTCCGCGCCGAGCCGCGCGAACGAGAGCACCGTCTGCCCGGGGCGGACCTTGGCGAGGCCGGCCTTGTAGGCAGGGTCTCCCGTCGTCACGACGATGGTCTCGGCCCAATCGACCGCATCGGCCACGTCGGCCACCAGCAGTTCGGCGACGTGCGGCAGGACCCGCATCAGATATTCCCGGTTGGCACCGATGAGCTGAGAGAGATGGACATTCGGATCGAAAATCCGCACGTCACAGCCCTTTCCAAGCAGGCGCTCGACGAGCTCGACGAACGGGCTCTCGCGCACGTCGTCGGTCCCGGATTTGAAGCTGATGCCGAGAAAGCCGATACGCTTGCGCGACTGGCCGAGGATCCACTCGACCGCCCGATCGACCAGCATGCGGTTGCTGTCGAGGATGTGGTTGAGGACCGGCAGCGAGAGATCGCTGCGACGCCCCAGATAGGTGAGGGCGCGCAGGTCCTTCGGCAGGCAGGAGCCGCCGAAGGCGAATCCGGGGCGCAGGTAGGCGGGCGAGATGTTGAGGCGCGTGTCCTGGAAGAAGATGTTCATCACCTCGTGGCTGTCGATGCCGAGCGCCTTGGCGACGACGCCGACCTCGTTGCCGAACGCCACCTTCAGGGCGTGCCAGGCATTGTCGACGTATTTCACGAGCTCGGCCGTCTCAATCTCGGTCGAGATCTTGGGGCCGGGAAGATGCTTGTAGAGCGACAGCACGGTCTGCGCGGTCTTCTCCTCGAGCGCGCCGACGACCGTTTTCGAAGGCGTGTTGAAATCGGCGACGGCCGACCCTTCGCGCAGGAATTCCGGATTGAAGGCGAGGCCGAAGGCGACGTTGCCGGCGGCCTTCGCAAGCCGCGGTGCAACGACATTGCGCGAGGTGCCGGGAACGACCGTGGAACGGACGACGACATCGTGCGGCTGGTTCTTCGACCGGATGGCGTCGCCGATTTCGGTTGCGACCGACTCCAGGGCCTCGAGGCCAAGCGCCCCGTTGGGGCGGCTCGGCGTGCCCACGCAGACGAGAGAAATATCGGTCGTGCAGACCGCCTCGTTGGCGTCGAGTGTCGCGGTCAGATTGCCGTCCGCCACGGTGCTGCCGACGATGTCGTCGATATCGCGCTCGACGATCGGCGCGCGGCCGGAGCGGATAAGGTTTACCTTAACCTCCGATTTGTCGACGCCGATCACCGTGTGCCCCTGATCGGCAAGACAGGCGGCACAGACGGTGCCTACATAGCCGAGCCCGAAAACACTAATTCGCATGCCGCACCTTTGACTCTGGGAGGACCTGAAAGTCTTTCGTTGAGAGGACGTTAGCAAAATATACAGGCTCGGACGACAAGGTGAGGCTTTCTGCCGGCGGAAAATGCTGCACAAGCTTAAAGAATTCGGTTTATCGGAGGCGGTCCGGCGCGCGCCGCCATACGGCCGCCGGCGCCGGCTCCTCGCCGCTGCGGAGCGATGGGACCGCGAAGAGCTCGAAGTCTGGCTCGCCCGTCGCGTGTCGCGCACGCTCGCGCTGGCGCGCCGACTTCCAGGCTATGCAGACGCGCCACGCACGAACGATCTCGCCGCCTGGCCCGTGCTGACGAAGCCGGATGTGGCCGGTCGTGAAGAGGCATTCGGCACCGCCGGCCTGCTGCCGAGCTATCGGGCCTCGACCGGCGGCACGACGGGGCTGCCGCTCAAAATCCGGCGGTCGCTCTCGTCCGTCATATGGGAGCAGGCGGCGATCGATCACGTCTGCGCCAAGGCCGGTCTCGATCTGCCGCGGGCACGCGTGGCGGTGCTGCGCGGCGACTATGTCAAGCCGCCGTCGGACCTCACGCCGCCGTTCTGGCGCTCGGTCGGCCGCCGCACGCGGATCTTCTCGTCGTTTCATCTGTCGCGCAAAACGCTCGACGATTATCTGAGCGGCCTCGCCGAATTCGCGCCCGACGTTCTCTGGTGCTATCCGTCGTCGTTGCAGCATCTTGTCGGCTTGTGCGAAGCGGGTGGCCGCTCGCTGCGCCTGGGCCACGTTCTAAGCTCGTCCGAACGGATGCCGCCCGAGGTCGTGGCGGCGGCGCGGCGCGTGCTCGGAGCGCGCGTCATCGATTATTACGGACAAGCGGAGCGGATCGTGTTCGCCTACGCAATCGATGGCGATGCCTACCGGTTTCTGCCCGTCTATGGCCGTCCGGAACTCGTGCCGACCGAGGACGGCCAAGTGCGCGTGCTGGGCACTTCTTTCTGGAACGTGCGGCAGGTCTTCGTGCGTTACGACACGGGAGACTTGGCGCTGGTGCCCGCTATCGACGCACGCACGCTGCATGACGTGGAGCTCGGGCTGCGGACGTTCGGCGGGATCGACGGGCGGGCGAGCGAGCGCATCGATCTCGGCGACGGACGGCGCATCATCGGCCTCAACCATATTCCGCGTGGCGTCGCGCATGCGGCGAGCGTGCAGCTCCGGCAGACGGCGCCGGACGCAGTCGAAGCGCTGGTCGTGCCGCTCGACGGTTTCGACGCCGCTTCGGAAGCGACGATCCGCAAGAATTTCTACGACAAGTTCCCGTCCGACGTGGCGCTGACGATCCGCAGGATCGAGGCGCCCATTCGGACGCGCGCCGGCAAGGCGCCGCTGCTCGTCGCGGCCGACGATCCCTCCGCGCGGGGCGGCTGAGCCATGCGGGACGATCGGCGACTGCGCGTTCTGCTCGCCACGCCGCTCGGCAAGGGCGGCCGCGGCGGCATCGACCGCCTCAACGACGCCATTCTCGACGTCCTTGCGGCCGAGCCCGACGGCTCCTTCGCGGTGGAGCGGCTTGTCACGCGCGGGCAGGGCAACCTGCTGCACGGGCAATTCGTTTTTGCACGCGCGCTCTGGCAGCTCTTCCGCGCCGCGCGCCGCGGGCAAGTCGATCTTCTGCACATCTGCCTGGCAATCCGGGGCAGCGCGTACCGCAAGACGTTCCTCGCGGCCTGTGCCCGACGGCTGCGCGTTCCTTATCTCGTTCACGTCCATGGCGGGAACTTCGAGCAGTTCTGGTCGGGAACGAATTCGCGCCTGCGCCGCGCGCTCGACCGCATGTTTCTCGGCAGCGCCGGGATCATCGTGCTGGCGAAGTCGTACGAGCGCATCTTCACCGACCGCCTTCCGCCGACCGCGGGCAGGATCATCGTTCTTCCGAATGCCTCGGGCGCCGCCGACGCGGAGCAGGAGGGGGCTGCGGACGGACGCGTCAGGATCACGTTTCTCGGCGAGGTCGGGCGGCGCAAGGGCACGCCGCAACTGGTCGAAGCGCTCGGCCGACTCAAAGGACGGACCGACTGGACCGCCACCATTGCGGGCAACGGCGACGTCGATGCGACGCGTGCGCGCGTCGAGCAGCTCGGAATTGCGGAGCGCGTCGAGGTTCCGGGCTGGCTCGGGCCGGCCGCCACCGCCGATTTGCTGCGGCGGACGGACGTGTTCGTGTTGCCGAGCACCTCGGAGAACCTGCCGATGTCCATCATCGAGGCGTTTGCGCACGGCATCGCGGTGATCGCAACGCCGGTCGGCTGCGTCGGCGAGCTCGTCGAGGACGGCCGCAACGGTTTGCTCGTTCCGGTGGGCAATGTCGAGGTTCTGACCGATGCGATCCGCCGTCTGATCGAAAACCCCGCACTCCGCCTCAGTCTCGGGCAGGCGGCCCGCGAGGACCACGCGGCGCGCTATGAGATTCACGGTTACGTCCGACGGCTCGTCGACATCTGGAAGGACAGCGTGGCAGGCCGCTCCATGATTGCATCCGGCACTGCGCGGGTTCCGGACTGACACTTTCGCTCACGCAGCCGCCGACGCCTGCTTCGAGGCACGAGGGTTCCGTTGCAAATCGCTTGGTACATCAATCGGTTGAAGTCGATGTCCGGGCGCGAGATCGCGCATCGGCTCGGCGAGCAGGCGAAGCGTTCCGCGTGGCGCTCCTACGCCGACGGTTGGGCCAGGTTCCGCATCGGGGACGGGCCGCTGCCGATCGTGCCCGGCCTTGCCCGGCAGATCGAGGACGCCTGCGCGCGCGATCCGGCGTTGCGGCAGCGAATTCACGACGAAAGCGCGAAAGTTCTCGACGGTACGCTCATGCTGCTCGGTCATCGCTGGCCGCACGGCACGCTCGCGGGGCTGCAGACGGATGATCGCCATATCTTTTGTCGCGATCCCGTGACGAACCAGATCTGGCCCAAGGCCGACGCCTATTGTTTCGATGTGCCTTATCGCCATTCCGCCGAGACCGGCGACGTCAAGTTCATCTGGGAGCTCAACCGGCTGCAGTTCCTGCAGGTCGTGGCCGCGGAAGCGCGGCTGACGGGCGACCGGGCGCTCGCCGGGCAGGTGCTTCGGTTGCTGCGTGTCTGGATCGCGCAGACCCCGCCCTTCCGTGGTCTCCTCTGGTGCTCCGGCATCGAGCTGGCGATGCGCATCGCCACGCTCACGCTCGTTCTCTCGCTCATCGAGCCGGTCGAGGACCCTGACGCACGCACGGCATTGCGGGCGTGCATCAACGCGCACGCGTTCTGGCTGCACCGATACCCCTCTCTGTATTCCTCCGCCAATAACCACCTGATCGCCGAAGCGATGGGGCTTTTCCTCGCGGGGACGCTCGTGCCCGATCTGCCGAAGGCAAAGTCGATGGCCGCCTACGGCCGCACGACGCTCGAGCGGGAAGCCGCCAGGCAGATCTTCGTGGACGGGGTCGGCGCCGAGCAGTCTCCGACCTACACGGCGACGACGCTCGAGATGCTGGCCCTGGCCCTTCTCGTCGGCACGGCCACGGGGCACGGATTTTCGCCCGCCTATGATGCGCGTCTCGCGGCCGCCGCGGATTGCCTCTGCTGGATGACCGACGCCGCCGGCCAGACGCCGGCGATCGGAGACAACGACGAGGGGCGCATTGTCGTGCTCTCGGGCGCGACGGAGCGGCGCTACGTCGCCTCCGTTGCCGCCGCGATCGGCGGGCTGCTGAAGCGGCCCGAGCTTGCACCTCTGCCGCGCGATCCCGAGCTGCGCGACGCGGTATTCGGCTCGCCTCCTGCCTCGACCACAGGAGCCGGCCCGTCCGGCCTGCGCGTGTTCGAGCACGGCGGCTATTCGGTTGTGCGCGAGAGCCGCGCCGGCGGACGGCTCTTCCTGGTGATGGATCACGGCCCGCTCGGATACCTTTCGCTCGCCGCCCACGGCCACGCCGACGCGCTCGCGATCTGGCTGCACGTCGACGAGGTGCCGGTCTTCGTCGATGCGGGCACGTTCCTGTATCATGCGGGCGGAGCGTGGCGGGACTTCTTCCGTTCCACCGCAGCCCACAACACGTTGACGGTCGACGGGAAAAGCTCCAGCACCGTCTCCGGCCCCTTCAACTGGCGACAGAAGGCGAGGGCGCGCCTCGTCGCGCACCATCCGCCGCCCGACTGGGCGATCGAGGCCGAGCACGACGGCTACGTCGAGCGCTATGGCGTCGTGCACCGGCGGCAGGTGAGGCGGACTCCGGAAGGCTTCGAGATCGCCGATCGCCTCGTCGGCGGGGCATGTCCGGTTTCGATCCGGTTCCTGCTGGCGCCCGGGCTTTCCGCCGAGGCGGCGGACGAGGGATGGCGGATTCTCCTCCCCGGCGGGCGGACGGTTCACCTCCATGGACCGGGCGGATTTACCGCCCGCAAAGCATGCGGGGATGAATCGGGCCCGGCGGGGTGGGTTTCGCCGAGCTTCGGTTTGCGCCTTCCGGCGGAACAACTGACATTTGATGGCGTGCTCGGGGACGATCCGGCCGTCACGCAGGTGTTCTTATCGTCGGAGAAGCTGGCCACATGACGATTGCTTCCCGCATAAGAGCGCACGGCGAGGAGCGGATGCCGGCGCGGCGCCCGCTATACCGGTCGGATTTCCGGATGCGCACGAAACCGTTCCCGTGGCAGAACTTGACAGCGAATCAATGCATTGACGGATCGCCGGAGGCGGGGTCCTATCGCCGAGGAGAGCCGGAAATGCCAGCGCGATTCTCGAGAAGATGACGAACGCTCAACCGGGATTGCTTCCATTTCGGCTTTCGGCTCTGCGGGATAGGATTCCCGCGTTGACGCTTTATGCCACCTCGACCGGAACGCTTGTTCTGGCGCTCGGGGCGCAGTTCATCGCCTTCGTGGTCCTGGCCCGGCACCTCGGGACCACGCAGTTTGGCTACATGGTCACGATCTCCGCGGCCACCGAGCTCGCCTGCGCACTGTGCGGGGTGGGAGCCGGAGAGGCCCTGATCCGGCGCGTCGTGCGCGACCCGTCGCTCTATCCGGCGGTTCTCGGGCACAACCTCATCCTGATGCTGAGCTCCGGCGTCGTGCTGACCCTCGTTACCACGGTCGGTCTTGCCTATTTCGTGCCGGTCGATCCGGATCCGGTCGCCAATGCCGGCGTGATGTTCCTGTTCGCGCTCGGCGGCATCCCGCTGTCGCGATGGATCGGTGTCACCGAGCAGATTTTCCTCGGCCATCGCCAGTTCGGGCGCGCCAACGCCCTCAACGCCGGCTTTGCCGTGTGGCGATCGGTGGTGACGTTGTTCGCGTGCTTCGTTTTCAACGTGGATCACATCCACACGTGGGTCTTCTGGTACGTGGGAATGTACGCGGTGGGCGTGATCGCCTGTTGGGCGGCCGTCCGCCGGTATGGCGCGCCGCGCTGGACCATCCTGCGCGAAGAACTCAAGCTCGGCTTCCACTTCAGCACGCCGTTCTTCTTCAATATGCTGCGGCAGAACGTCGACCTGCTGTCGCTGAACCTGGTGGCCGCGCCGGCCACGATCGGCAAGTACAGCGCTGCCTCGCGCATCGTGCTCACGAGCATGGTCACGGTGCACTCCTTCAACCGGCTTCTCTATCCGAAGCTGGCGGTGGCCGGGAAAGACGGCGTGCGCGCCACGCTCGGGCTTGCGATTAAATACGTTATCCTCGCGGTCGGGTTGGCGGTGGTGACGAGCGCGGCGGTGTTCGTGATCGCGCCGTTCATGCCCTGGCTGTTCGGACGGGACTTCGGCGACATGGTCACCTACATGCGGGTGCTGTGCTGGGTGCCGATCCTCATTTCCTTCACCAACGCCGCTTACGATTCGCTGGGCGCCGCCGACCGGCACGGCGTGCGCGCCATGGTCTACAACATCGGCTGTGTCGCGGCGTCGGCCCTCATTTTCGTGTCGACCTATTTCTTCGGGATCGATGGGACCTTCGTGGCGGTGTACGTCTCGCACGGCCTGATCGCCATCGCGATGTGGATCACGGTGTTCCGGCTGGGGCGGGATCCGGCCGACGTCTGAATCTCCGTGCCCGCGCGCGGTCGCGGTGTCGATCGGGGTTGGGAGAAAGCGAGCGGCCGTTCCAGATCATGGAATCCCGCCGCCGCCGACATGCATGAAGTCGAGGGTGACGCGAAGACCGGCGGGCGGGCCTAGTCGAGCTCGACGGTTCCGGGTTTCGCCGGACCGCGCCAGGTGCGGTCGGACTGGCGGTCGGAGCCGCGGAGGCTTCGCATCAGAGCGTGGCCCAGCGGCCGCCGCCTGTATCCCCCGCCGCCGTGCTGCGACAGGAAGATATCGTAGTCATGGTTGGCTTCCACCAGCAGAGGGCCATCGGGCGTGATCGCGACGTCCCAGCCGATGCTGCGGAGCGGCAGCATTTGGAGGGCCGCCGCTCGCACCTGAGATTTCAACTCCTCCCAGTAGGGGACGAGAATCCCGTCGAACTGCGTTCCGGTTATGGGATGCACCGGGAACTCGCGCTTGCCGAATTTGCCCTTGGTCCGGCCGTTGCCGACCAGCCGGCCGCTGTCGAGATCGATTCTCACGATGAAACCACCGCTCGCCCAGTTGTCGGTGCAGACCTCTCCGTTTCCGACACGCAGAACCGCGGTGTTGAAATGGACCGTGCCATCTTCGACGTAACTGTCGATTCTGACGGTGTTCACCGATTGGGGAGCAACCGAGGCAACGAGCGGATGCTGCACGATCACGCGCTGGACGAGAAACTCCGCGTCCTCGCTCACGTCAGGGTGTTCGAACAGGCGCTTCTTGAGCCCGTCCGGCCCCATCGCGGCGACGTCTCCGACCGGAAGTCTGAGCGCCGCGATCCCGCAAGCGCCGCGCCGCAGCTTGAAGAACAGCTCCTGACATTCCGCTTCCAGCATGCGGAGGAACTGCGGGAAGTCGATCCGCGAGCCGTCAGCGAGACGGATTCCGTCGGAGCGCACCGTGCAGAGATCGTCCATGACGTGGAGTCCCGCGGCGCGCATCTTCTGGCTGAATTTCGCCTTGTCGAGCGCCGCCTCGACGCCTTCGCTGGGATTCAGGCTGGCGCAGAAGACGATCAGCATGTCCGCGGGGATGTAGTCGAGGACCTCGTCCGCATGTGAGGTGCTGTAGAGATCGTGCGTCACGTAATGATAGGGCACGACGCCGTATTCGCGATAAAGGGCGACCATTTCGGCGACCTGACGCCGAAACGGCTTCTTGCTGCGGGCCCGCAAATAGGGAGCGATCTCCTCGGACAGGAACCGGTAGATCCGCTTCGGCAACGGATCGAACTCGGGATTCATGTGAGTCCCCACCACGCCGCATCTCCCCGACACTACTCAGCGAACTCCGAGAAACTCATGGTCGGCAAGGTCGAAGCGAAGACTGTGCACCACCAGATGAGAAAGATTGGTTAGATACGATCCGAGGCCGTTCCGGTTTTCATGTAAGAGAGGTCGGCGCTGCGATCAGCCAACTGGACCTTTTGCAACAGAGCGCGTCCGAGCGGCAGGTTTCTGTATCCGCCGCCAAGATACTGGGACGCATACAGGTCGTAGTCGTGATTGGCTTCCACCAGCACCGGCCCTTCGGGCGTGATCGAGACGTCCCAGCCGATGCTGCGCAGCGGCAGCATGTTTTGGGCGGCCGAGCGCACCAGGGATTTCACTTCCTGCCAGTAAGGAAGCTGGGTTCCGTCGAACCGCACGCCCGTATCCGGATGGCTGGTGTATTCGCCCTTGCCGAAATCCGCGCATCGCCGGCCGTTGCCGACGAGCTTTCCGGATTGGATGTCGATCTTGATGGCCAGCCCGCCGCGCGACAGATTGTCGGTGCAAGCCGCGTTGCTCCCCACGCGCAGGTAGGCGGTGTTGAAGTGCACCTGATCGCCTTCGACGTAGGTGTCGATTCTCGCGGTGTTGACCGATTGATCGGTGATCGATGCGAGCACGGGGTGCTGGACGATGGCCGGCTGAACGAGAAACTCGGCGCCCGGCTTCACCCCGCGCGCCTCGAACAGGCGTTGTCTCAGTTTTTCCGGCCCCATTGCGGCGATGTCACGGACCGGCAGCTTGACCGCCCCAAAGCCACCGAGACCATGTCGCTGCTTCAGGAAGGCGTCCTGACATTGCGCCTCCAGGACGCGAACGAACTCCGGGAAAGCGATTTGCGAACCGTCCGGGCGCCGGATCGTGCCGTCGGAGCGGACGGTGAACAGAACCTCGATGGCGGCCAGTCCGGCCTTGCGCATCTTCTGGCTGAACTTGATCTTGTCGCGTGCAGCCTCGATGCCTTCGCCCGGATTGAGACTGGCGCAGAACACGATCAGCATGTCGTCGGGCAGATACTCGAGGACGTCATTCGCGTGCGAGTTTCTGTAGAGCTCGTAGGTCACGTAATGATAGGGCAGGACGCCGTACTCGCGATAAAGAGCCATCATCTCGCGGATCTGGCGATGAAGCGGCTTCCTGTTCCGCGCCCGCAGATACGGAACGGTCTCTTCGGAGAGAAACCGGTAGATCCGCATCGGCAACGGGTTGAAGTAAACGCCGTAGGAGTTTCCGGAACGCCCGCTTCCGACATCTGGAGCGCCCAGCGCCGCCGCGGCGGTGCGTGGTACTCTAGCTTTCGCCCTCGATGGCATCCAACAGTTGTGGCCCCGCAGCCCTCGCGACGTGCCCCCGGCGCAGCAAATTCCGGGCGCGGATGGATTTTGGACGTCGACGATCATCGGCGCGCACGACAGCGTGCGCTGCGCTCCTGTGATGTCCTGCCAATGGCGCAACTTCTCGGGGGGAATTGACGTCCTGCTTCACAGCCTCAACTCGGTCCTGGCCCAAAAAAGAGCCTTCCGTCGGTCGCACACCGACGCACTCGAATGATTTCGGCGGTGAGAGTCGCCCCGCCTGTCCGCAGTATGAACGAAGCTTGGTGATTTTGGAACATTCGACAGCAAGAGGAAGTCTTGTGAGTTAATCCGCGTTCACCATTCCGATGCGAACGGCAATTTCGAACTGCTGTTCGATGGAATTGGAAGAATCGAAGAATCCCCGAAAGAACTGACGTATAATGCGTAGGTATAGCTTTTGCTGATGTGAGGAAGGCGGACAGTCCCCAGCGCTGCAGCAGCACTTGATTGGCTGCGACTATCAGCCACGGCGGGCGGATCTGATCTGAAGGAACCGGCAGACGATGTCAGATAATCGCCTGATCTACGAGAATCCGCGCGTCGTGGCCGGATATCGGAGGACGACTCCGAAAGGCCTGACATACCAGGAGCAGTTCTGTCTCGACCTGATTCCCCGTTCGGACCGCGGTTCCGTCCTCGACATCGGAATCGGAGCAGGGCGGACGACGGCCGCGCTGGCCGATGCATTCGCCTCCTACGTTGGCGTCGATTATTCGACCTCGATGGTCGACGCCGCGAAGGCGCAGTTCCCCGATCGAGACCTGCGGGTGATGGACGCGCGGCATCTGCAGTTCGCGAGCCCCTTCGATTGCGTGGTGTTCTCGTTCAACGGCATCGATTACGTCGAGCTTGAGGACAGGCAGAGAATTTTAGAACAAATCAAAAGTGTGCTGCGCCCGGGTGGGCATTTTCTCTATTCGACCCACAATCTGGGATTCCGGGCGGTGTCGGCGTGGCTGGAGCGGATATGGGTCGAGGGCATGGCCACGCCGCTGCGCCGCATCCGGTTTCTGCCGCGACGTGTGCGCAATTTCCGCCGGCAGAAACTCGATCCTCAGTTGGGAACCGGCTACGTCAACGATCCCGGCAACGATTTCGCGCTGCTGACCCTCTATGTCGACATCCCGCGCGAGTTGGAGCGGCTGCGGAGCCTGGGGTTCCGTATCCTGACGACGATCGGCAACAGCAAGCAGGCCGAAGGCTACGACGCGGACGACAACTGGGTCTACGTGCTGGCGCAGAGACGTTGAATTCCGCCCGGACGGCGGCAATTCAAAAAGTCACTCTGCTTCAGACTGGCGAAAAACCGTGAAGAAGAGGAGGCAGGGCGCTCAGGATGCGCCCGCCGAGGCCGACGTCGCGGACGTCGGGACCGGTTCGCCGTGCATACCGGTGCGCGAATTCGCCGCCCGGCCGCGGGCCAAGTGCCGGGCGATATCGCGCGCGGTGGCCTTGGCTCCGACCGCGAACCGCATCGCCGGGCCGTAGCTGTTGGCCGCTGCGAGCCCGACGAAATAAAGGCCCGGCACCGAGGATTGATAGTGCGGTCCGAGAACGGGTGTCTGTTCGACCGAACGGATCTGATCGCGAAGACTGCGATCGAGAAATGAAATCCGTCGCAGGTCGACGCGGAAGCCAGTTGCCGCGATGACGTGCTCGGTCGAGATGTCGCGTTCCTGGCCTTCGGGACCGGTCAAGCGCAGACGCACGCGCGTTCCGGCCGGCTCGGCGCCGCGCAGCCGATGTCCCATGTGACTGGGAATGCCGGCAAACCGCTCGCGCATGAACCAGCCAGGCGAGGGGCCGAGGAAGCGGCGGACGATATCGAGGCGCCGTTCCTCGGGCAGATAGCGGAAGAACGTCGGGATCTCCGTGCAGGCGAGCTGCCGCCAACCCGGACCGACGCCGGACATCGGCGCGCGGATGCGGTCCCACAGCGGCCGAGGATACATGCCCGGCTCTCCGAACTCGATCGCGGCACGCCGCGCCACGAGCTGCACGTTGGCGCCGCTGTCCCGGAGCAGAACGGCGGTGTCGATCGCCGACGCGCCGGCCCCGAGGACGACGACGTCGCACCCTTTGAAGCGGCCGAGGTCGCTGTGCGCCGAACTGTGGCTGACGAGATCGGACGGCAGCGGGGCAAGCTCA
>CAYVBN010000674.1:0-14997 GCA_964449645.1 uncultured Hyphomicrobiales bacterium | reverse complement strand
CGACCGGATTGGCGATCCGGCCGTCCGGACGCGCCAGCTTTGCGATTCGCGCCATCTCGTCCGCGTTCAGCACGAAATCGAACACGTCGAGATTTTCCGCGATCCGCGCGGCGTTGGACGAGCGCGGAATGGGAACGACGTCGTCCTGCTGGACCAGCCAGCGCAGCGCGATCTGGGCGATGGTCTTGCCATGGGCGCTGGCAATCTCGCCGAGCACCTGATCGCCGGTGAGCCGTCCGCGCGCCAGCGGGCAATAGGCCGTGAAGATCAGGCCGCGCTGGCGGCACGCGGCGAGCAGCTTCCGCTGGTCGAGATAGGGGTGATATTCGGCCTGCAGGGTGACGAGAGGCTCGGGGCACGCCGCGAGCGCCGCGTCGAGCAGCGCGACGTTGAAATTGGCGACGCCGATGTGACGCGTCAGACCCTGCCGCTTGGCGTCGGCGAGCGCCTGCATGGTTTCCGCCAGAGGCACATCATCCGGGCTCGGCCAGTGCACGAGCAGAAGATCGACCCAGTCCACGCCCAGGTGCGTGAGGCTGGTCTCGACCGAGCGGGCGAAATCGGCTGCGCCCAGATGCTCGTGCGACACTTTCGTCGTCAGGAAGATGTCCTCGCGCGGCACGCCGGATGCGCGGATGCCCTCGCCGACGCCCCGCTCCGTCCCGTATTTGCGGGCGGTGTCGATGTGGCGATAGCCGAGCTTCAGCGCCGTTGCGACGATCTCGCCGCAGGCGTCGCCGAGGCTGCTGGTGCCGAATCCCATGGCCGGGATGCTTCCGCCGGCGCTGAAGGTCTTGCGGGGCACATGCGACATTCTGGTCTCCACTTGATACTTCACATGGCGCGATTGCGTGCCGTCTGCCGTCACGGTCTAATCCGATCGGCGTCGAATCAGCGCCGTCCCCAGCGGCACGATTCGCGCGAACTGTGCTCTCCGCCGGGCCGGTCCGACGTCGGCGGAGAATGAGGATAGCCCACCGGTATGTCGATGCCAGCCATCTTGCGCAGTTGCTGTGATAAGAGGACCGCCGCTCGGCGCTGTCCGGGGTGGGAAATCGTTTGACGCTGCCCGCAAGAGTGGTTTTGGTGGGCTCGGTCCGCGCAGGGGGCGGAAGACATCATTGTCGGTCGGGGAACCCAGTCGGATGAAGGGGGACAGTTCGGGGCCGCCCACGCGAGAGCCGCATAACCTGGCGCTCGGGATCGAGCGCATCGGCCTGATCTCGCTGAAGTTTCCGGCCCTCATGACCGTGCTCGTGGCGGCCCTGTGCATCGCCGCCGCGTTCGGCGTGGCGCGCATCAAGGTCGACGACTCGCTGAGCCAGCTCTTCCGTTCGGAAACGCCGGAGTTCAAGCAGTACGAGGAGGTGTCGCGGCGCTTCCCTTCGAGCGAATTCGACGTGCTCGTGGTGGTCGAGGGCAAGACGCTGCTCGAGCGCTCCTCGCTCGAGAAGCTGCGTGACGTCGTGACCGACCTGCAATTGATCGACGGGACGCGCGGCATCATCTCGCTCTTCTCCGCCCGCGAGCCGCCGCATGATGGAAAACTTCCCGGCGCGCTCTTTCCGGAGGAGCTGCCGGACGGCGCGGCCTTCGACGCGCTGATCGAACGCGTCAAGACGAACGAGATCATTCGCGGCAAGCTGCTGTCCGAGGACGGCGAGCTCGCGCTGATCGTGCTCTCGCTCAAACCCGAGGTCGTGGAGAGCAAGGGCCTGAGCGACGTCGTCGGTGAGATTCGCAAGACCGTATCCGACGACCTTGCCGGCACGGAGCTCAAAGGCCAGTTGTCCGGCGTGCCGGTGATGCAGCTCGAGATCCGCAACGCGGTCGAGCGGGATCGCCTCATCTACAACGCCATCGGCTTCGCGGCGGGGTGCCTGATCGCAATCCTCTTCTTCCGCCGCATCTCGTTCATGATCATCGCCGCCGCGCCGCCGCTGATCGGCATTCTGGTGTCGCTCGGCGTGCTGGGCTGGCTCGACTTCCGCCTCAATATTTTCCTCAACGTGATGACGCCGCTCATCATGGTGATGGGCTTCTCCGACAGCATGCAGTTGACCTTCGCGGCCCGCGCGCGTTTGCTCGGGTCCGGCGAGGACAAGTTCGCGGCGATCCGCAAGGCCATTCTGGTGGTCGGGCCGGCCTGCGTGCTCACCCACGCGACGGCGGGCCTCTCGTTCGTCGCGCTGCTGTTCTCCGACTCCGACCTGATCCGCACCTTCGGGTTGGCCGGCGTGGTCTCGACCGTCATCGCGTTCATCTCGGTGTTGACGCTCGTATCGCTGCTCGGCGTCCTGCTCCTTCCCAAGGGCCACGCCTTCGCCGACAAGGTCAAAGCCTCCGATACCGGCGTGAACGCGCTGGTCACCTTGTGCGGCTGGATCGCCGGGCGCATCGTCGCGCGTCCGGGTTTCTTCAGCCTGCTCAGCGTCGTGCTCGTCGGCGGCCTCGCCCTCATCTACACCAATCTGGAGCCGCGCTACCGCCTGGCCGACCAGGTGCCCGACCGCGAGCAGGCGGTCCAGGCGAGCGGCCGGCTCGACGCCAAGCTGACGGGCGCGAATCCGATCGACGTGCTCATCACCTTCCCGAAGGGCGCGTCGCTCTATTCACCGGAATCGCTCGCCACCATCGCCGACGTGCATGCCATCATCGAAAAGCAGGCGGGCGTCGGCAACGTGCTCTCGCTCGAGACGCTGCGGCGGTGGCTCGCCGAAAAGGCGGGCATCTCCGACATCAAGGTGCTGAAGGAATACGTCGACCTGCTTCCCGAATACCTGAAGCGTCGCTTCGTGTCCGCCGAGCAGGATGCAGTGCTGGTCACCGGGCGCATCCCGGACATCGACGCGAGCCAGTTGCTCCCCGTCGTCGACAAGCTCGACAAGGAACTGGGCTCCGTGCGCCTGCAGCATCCGGGCTACACGATCTCCGTGACCGGTCTCGCGGCGATCGCGGCGCGCAACAGCGCCACCATGATCGGCAAGCTCAACCACGGGCTGACGATTGAAATCGTGTTCGTCGCCGCCTTCATCGGCCTCGCCTTCCGCTCGATCTTCGTGATGTTCCTGAGCATCCTGCCGGGCATCTTTCCGATCGTCCTGTCCGGCACGGTGCTGTGGGCCCTGGGAGAAGGCCTGCAGTTCGCCAGTATCGTGGCGCTGACGGTCGCCTTCGGGCTCGGCCTGAGCGCCACCATCCACTACCTCAACCGGTTGCGGCTCGAAGACCGCCCGGACGAAGATCCGGCGCTCAGCATCAAGCGCGCGACCATGCTGGTCGGTCCGGCGCTGATCCTCACCTCCGTCGTGCTGGCTTGCGGGCTGGCGGTAACGGTCTTCTCCGACCTGCCCTCGCTGCGGCTGTTCGGCTGGCTTAGCGCCTTCGCGATGATCGCGGCGCTGATCGGCGACCTGCTGATCCTGCCGGCGACCGTGACATTCCTGCGCAGCGTGGGGCGGCGATTGCGCCGCAACCGCGCGAGTGCGTGAAGACAGGCTCGTGTCCCGGGCGCGGCGCAGCGCGGAGTGATGCGCTGCTGAACCGGGACCACTTCCGGTCCTTCCACGAACAGGCCCCGGACCGGCGCTGCATCGCGCCGTCAAGTCTACGCAGACTGCGCAAGCTTATTTACGTGGGCCACAGTGCATCCGGGAAACGAGCGCCTTGCGCGCGGCGCCACATTCAGAACGCCTGGAGCACCTGCTCGAAGATAGGACCAGGCGACCGGTCAACTCACCGCCGGCTGAGACTGATCGAGACTTCGGAGACTTCGCTGCCCGGCGACTGGATCGAGACCGACTGACGATCGCCGCGCGTGTTCACGGCGAGCAGCGCCGTGAAGGTCGGACTCTCCGCGCGCGCCTGGATGGAGCCGCTGCTGATCCGGCCGGACAGGCTGCCGCCGAGATTGCGTGTCGCTTCACTCCAGGTGCCCGTGATCGACGAATCGCCGTTCTGAACGACGTTGCTCGTCAGCTCGAAACGATAGCTGTCGCTCGCGCAGCGCAATTCCTGCTGCAGCGCGTTGCCGCCGTTCTGCACCACGTACTTCACCCGGCAGCGGATGCGCTCGTTCGCCCCGTTCGACATCTTGATCACGCCCGAGCCCGTCCAGGCCCCAGACAGATGACCGAACGGGCCGGTGGACGCTTCGGCCGCGCGTTGTGCCTGCGCCTGCCCCGGAGAGGCGAGGAGCAGAACGGCAAGGGCCGCGGCGCCGGCGTGAACCATCCGAACGTGACGCATTCCCGATCGCAACGACATGGATTCGAGCCCCGTTCTCAGCCGATAGACGACGGCTTTGTACGTCGGGCGCTTCGTCTCGCCCGACCGCCCAGATGCGCGCCCGCTCCGGATTGCGGAACAGCCAATACGCTCATGAGCACTGAGAGTGTCCCCGTCGCAGCCGAACGCATGTCATCGCGGCCGCGCGACGTCAATAGTCCGATTGCCCCTCGCCGAGCAACCGGGCGCGCGGCCTGCGGCGATCGGCCCATTGCTCGCGCCGATGCCATCAGTGCGCCAAAATGCCGTCCGTCGAACGGACCGGACCTGCACGTGCGGTCGCTCGGGAGTGTATCCTTACCACCGTCGCGGCAAAATGGCGTGCAGCCGCCCCAACACGCCCCTGCCCTTCCGCCCCGCATTGGCCCGTCGAGCAGTCCATTGCACCTGCGTCACCCCTGCTGCGTCACCCCTGCGCGTCGGTCGAATTCCGACAGAAAGCCGTTGCGGGCACCCCGCCGCAACGAGACGGAATGAAACGGAATGCCGGGCGATCGCTTTCTGTACCTGCCGGTTTGGTGCTACGTCTAAGCCCTCACAGATCAATCCGGCAGGGAGACCGTCCATGGAAATTCGCGCATCGGGAACGATGCCGTCGCGGCGCATGTCCGCCGACTGGGTCACCGGCACCGCGTGGCAGGACCCGATCATCGAGGCGCCCGATCCGGCGCGCATCGCCGCCGTGCGCGTGAGCTTCGAGCCGGGGGCACGGACCGCCTGGCACACGCATCCGCTCGGCCAGACCCTGCACGTCGTGTCCGGCGTGGGACGGGTACAGACGTGGGACGGCCCGATCCGCGAAATCCGCCCCGGCGACACCGTGTGGATTCCGCCGGGCGAGAAGCATTGGCACGGCGCCTCGCCCAAGTGCGCCATGGTGCACATCGCACTGCAGGAACGTCTCGACGGCGCCTATGTCGCCTGGCTCGAGCACGTCTCCGACGAGCAATATGGAGTTCCTGTCGCAACGACCTGACAGTTCGCCAGTGTGGCGGATTTGAAGTTCCTGAGGTTGTGCAGCGAACTCCGATAGGGCCTTCAAATCCAGAAACCACACTGGATTCGCAAACTGGCTGGTGTCCCTTTGATTCCGGAGTTCGCATCAGAGCCTGCTGCGAGGCCTTGCGAACTTCGGAAGCGGGACACTGGAACGGAGCAGCAGACGTGGGTGCGGTGGATCAGTTCGAGGCGATCGAACAGGCGAGCCGCGACGAATTGGCGGCGTTGCAGCTCGCGCGGTTGAAACAGGTGCTGCATCGCGTCTACGCGTGCGTGCCCCACTACAAGCAAAAGTTCGACGCCGCGGGCATCCATCCCGACGACCTGCATGACCTCGGCGATCTCACGCGCTTTCCGTTCACCACGAAAGACGATCTGCGGCAGAACTATCCCTTCGGCCTGTTCGCCGTGCCGATGCAGGACATCGAGCGCGTGCACGCCTCGAGCGGCACCACCGGCAAGCCGACCGTCGTCGGCTATACGCGGCAAGACATCGACACCTGGTCGATGCTGATGGCGCGTTCGATCCGGGCCGCCGGCGGACGATCGAGCGACAAGATCCACGTGGCTTACGGCTATGGCCTCTTCACCGGCGGGCTCGGCGCGCATTACGGCGGCGAATATCTCGGCGCGGCCGTGATCCCGGTCGGCGGCGGCTTCACCGAGCGGCAGGTCCAGCTCATCAACGACTTCCGCCCCGACATCATCATGGTCACGCCGTCCTACATGCTGGCGATCGCCGACGAGTTCCATCGCCAGAGGCTCGATCCGGCCACCTGCAGCCTGCGCATCGGCATCTTTGGCGCCGAACCCTGGACGGAAGCCATGCGGGCCGAGATCGAGCGACGGATGGGAATGAAGGCCTACGACCTCTACGGCCTGTCGGAGGTGATCGGCCCCGGCGTGGCGCAGGAATGCACGGAGGTCCGTGAGGGACTCACGATCTGGGAGGACCACTTCTTTCCCGAGATCGTCGACCCCGAAACCGGCCGCGTGCTGCCCGACGGCGAAGCGGGCGAGCTTGTGCTGACCTCGCTCACCCGCGACGGCATGCCGGTCGTGCGCTATCGCACCCGCGACCTGACCCGGTTGCTTCCTCCCGTCGGCCGGCCGATGCGGCGCATGGAGCGCGTGAAAGGCCGCAGCGACGACATGTTGATCATCCGCGGCGTGAACGTGTTTCCATCGCAGATCGAATCCGTGCTGGTCGGCGAGGAGCATCTCTCGCCGCATTATCTCCTGGAAGTCCGCCGTGCCGGCCCGCTCGACGAGCTCGATATCCTGGTCGAGACCCGCACCGACCTCGCCGGCAAGCTGACCGCGAACGAGCACATGGACCTCGCACGCAAGGCCGAGCACCTGATCAAAGCCTATGTGGGGCTGACCACGCACGTGCACGTGCTCGAACCCGGAACCCTCGAGCGCTCCCAAGGCAAGGCCAAGCGCGTGATCGATCGCCGGCCGACAGGGTGAGAACAGCGCAATGAGTCCGACCGTCGATCTCGGCGCGCCCGCCTCTCCGGAGGTGCTGCGCGCCGCCGGCTTCGACGGATCGGCCATCGCGGAATGGCTCGTCGCCCAACCGGCCGCGAGCGCCGGGCTCGATCTCGACCGCGAGCGCTTCGCCGAGTTCTGGGGCCGCTGCGACGACCTTCTCCGCCGGCTGCCGCCGAAGCCGCGACGAAACGAGGCCGAAACGGCAGCGGCCGCCGTGCTCCTCGCGGCCGGACGCGGGCAGCGCGAACGCTTTCTGCGGGCGCATGCGGCAACGGTGTACGAGAGGCTGACTGGCAACCGGTCGCATTTCGTCCGCGTGGAACATCTCGTCTACGAGGCGGCCGCGAGCTTTCCCGGGCTCGTGCCGACCCGCGAACGGCTCGCGCTCGAACGCGATTGCCTGCAGCGCGACAAGGACGGACTGGAGATCGATCAGGGAATCTTTCTCGCGCACGTGCTCGCTCACGAGCCGGCCGGCCTTCATCTCTGTCATGCGATGCTGCTGCCGCTGCCCGAAAGCCGGAGCCTCCTGGACAAGCTCGCGCGCGACGGCCGGATCGACCTCGGCCCGGCGCTGGTCGAGCGCCGCGGCCAAGCCACGCATGTGACGACGCGGAATCCGCGCCACCTCAACGCCGAGGACAACTCGACGCTCGAAGCGACCGAGATCGCGGTCGATCTCGCCATTCTGGATCCGGCAACGCAGATCGCCGTTCTGCGCGGCGGCCCGATCGACAACCCGAAATACGCCGGCCGCCGCGTGTTCGGCGCCGGCATCAACCTCACGCACCTCTATCGCGGGCAGATTCCGTTCGTCTGGTTCCTGGCGCGCGACATGGGATTCGTGCACAAGTTCCTGCGCGGCGTGGCGCGTCCCGACGCCCTGCCCGACGACGTGCGCGGCCAGGCGGTCGAGAAGCCGTGGATCGCCGCGGTGGATGCCTTCGCGATCGGCGGCCACTGCCAGATCCTTCTGACCATGGATTACGTGCTCGCCGCACGCGACGCCTATCTGACGCTGCCGGCCCGCAAGGAGGGCATCATCCCGGGCCTCGCCAACCTGCGCATGCCGCGCTTCACCGGCGACCGCATCGCCCGTCAGGCCGTGCAGTACGAGCGCAAGATCATGTGCGACAGCCCCGAAGGGTTGCTCCTGTGCGACGAGATCGCGCCGGCCGACGAGATGGACGCCGCTCTCGCGCGGATCGTCGATGGCCTGACGAGCGCGGGCGTCGTGAGTGCCGTCGCCAACCGGCGGGCTTTTCGCATCGGCGAAGAGCCGCTCGATCTGTTCCGGCGCTACTGCTCGGCCTATGCGCGCGACCAGGCCTATTGCCATTTCAGCCCGGCCCTCATCGCCAATCTCGAGCGCAACTGGAACGCGCACAACCGCAAGACTTGACACAAGCGATCCTGTTTTGCGGCGCAACACCGCGCTGTGCTGCGGCTGGCGAAGGATGCAATGCACCATTCTGGCTCGTGCCCCGGATGCCGAGTACGTCGCGGCGGCATCCTTCAGCTGCGGCGAAGCGCGCCCTTCGGAACCCTGGTCTTCGCCGGAGGTTGATACCAGTCGTCGATCGGGCCAAAGAGAGCCCTCGGACCGGTGAGAGGGGGAGTGACGTGGCGCACTTGTGGGCCAGAAAATCGATTCTCGAGCTCCAGTCGGAGGCGCATGCTGCCGACGCGGCAGGAGTTGACGGCAAGGGCATCGCCCTCGAGCGGACGCTTTCGGCGGCTAGCCTGACCGCGCTCGGCGTCGGCGGCGTCATCGGGGCGGGCATCTTCGTGCTGACCGGCCATGCGGCTGCGGCCAATGCCGGGCCCGCCATCGTACTGTCATTCGTCCTCGGCGGGATCGCCTGCGCACTCGCCGGGCTCTGCTATGCGGAAATGGCCTCGACGGTCCCCGTCGCCGGCAGCGCGTACACCTATGCGTATGCCACGATGGGCGAATTCATCGCCTGGATCATCGGCTGGGATCTCATCCTCGAATACGCGGTCGGAGCCGTCACGGTGGCGATCGGCTGGTCGGGTTACGTGGTCAGCTTTCTCGCCGATATCGGCCTGCGCGTGCCCGACCAGTTCGCGCGTTCGCCGCTCGCCTATGATGCCGCCTCGGGCACATGGCGCGGCACAGGCGCGCTGATCAATATCCCGGCGGTCGTCATCGTGGTGCTCACGACCGCGCTGCTGGTGATCGGCATTCGCCAGTCCTCGCGCGTCAACAACCTCATCGTCGCCACCAAGCTGACGATCATCGCCATTTTCATCCTCGCCGGAATCTGGTCGGTCAGCTCGGCCAACTGGGTCACCGCCGCCAACCCGACCGGCGCCTTCGTGCCGCCCAACATCGCGCCCGGGGAATTCGGCTGGAGCGGCATCGTGCGCGGCGCGGCGGTCGTCTTCTTCGCCTATATCGGTTTCGACGCCGTTTCCACGACCGCGCAGGAGGCGCGCAACCCGCAGCGCGACATGCCGATCGGCATCCTCGGCTCGCTCGCCGTCTGCACCGTGCTCTATGTGGCGGTCGCCTGGGTGCTCACCGGCGTCGTCCCCTACGACAAGCTCAACGTCCCGGACCCGATCGCTCTCGGTGTCGATGCCATCGGGCTCGGCTGGCTCGCGCCGCTGATGAAGCTCGGCATCATCCTGGGGCTGAGCTCGGTCATTCTCGTGCTGCTGCTCGGGCAGACACGCATTTTCTACAGCATGGCGCGCGACGGCCTTCTGCCGGCGGGCGCTGCGGCGGTCCACCCGCGCCTGCGCACGCCCTATGTCAGCACGGTCTCGACCGGCGTGGTGGTTGCCGCTTTGGCCGGGTTCCTGCCGATCGGGCTGGTCGGCGAGTTGGTCAGCATCGGCACCCTGTTCGCGTTCGCGATCGTCTGCCTCGGCGTGCTGGCGCTGCGCATCGCGCAACCGGAGCTTCGGCGCCCGTTCCGCACGCCGGCCGTCTATCTGGTGGCGCCAGCCGGCGCCGCCTTCACCGTCTTTCTGATGCTCGGCCTCCCGGCCGATACCTGGCTACGCTTCGTGGTCTGGTTCGTGGTAGGACTCCTCGTCTACTTCGGTTACGGCATGCGGCACAGCCGGATCGCAGCGACAGCCGCGAGTTCCTGATGGCGGCAAAGCGCCGGCCGCGTGTGCGCCGGTCCGAAGACTAAGTGGGGGCACTCCGCATCGAGTTCCGGGACGCAGGGGAGGAAGCCATGATCAAAGTCAGCGTGCTCTATCCGCAGCAGGAGGGCGCGAAGTTCGACATGGACTATTACGTCGCCAGCCACATGCCGATGGTGCGCCAGAAACTCGGCGCGGCCTGCAAGGGCATCGCGGTCGAACAGGGCATCGCCGGCGGAGCGCCCGGCAGCCAGCCGACCTATGTGGCGATGGGACATCTCCTGTTCGACTCGGTGCAGTCGTTTCAGGAAGCGTTCGCACCCCACGCCGACAGCATCATGGGAGACATCCCGAACTATTCGAGCATCCAGCCCGTCATCCAGATCAGCGAAGTGAAGATGGGCTGAGACGCGATTTGATTTGTCTGGAAGCCGCAGCGGCCACTGACTTCACCTCGCTCTGTTGGAGAGAGATCGGCTTCTGAGCGAAGCGAAGAAGTCGGGAGAGGGGGTTCCGAGCTTGATGGAGAAGTCAAAGCCCCTCACCCGGATCGCTTCCCGATCCGACCTCTCCCCCAGGAGAGGTGAAGGCAAGCCGAGCCCTGATTCTCAGTGCCGGATCCCCGGGACGTTGAGCTTCAGCCCGGAATTGGCCGAGGCGAGATAGAGCTCGAGATCGCCGTATTCCCGCGCGTCCGGGGGTAATTCGTTGGCCCAGATCGCGACGTTGCACCACTGGAAGCGCTTGCGGATGTCCCAGATCACCTGCTGGCTGGTGCGCCACGTCGGGAAGTGGTCGAGCTGACCCTTCTGCTCGCCGAGCCACTGTCCGCGGATCCACTTGAGGCCGGCTTTCGAGGCGTCGTGGCAATCGACGCAACTGAAATTGAGCTGCCCGATCTTGATCGCGCTCAGCGCCTTGCCGCGCTCGTACGCCTCCTTGGCGCCGGGGCTGGTGATGTCGACGTGCATCTCCTGGCCGTTCGCCAGATTGCGCAGGTAGACCGACATCGCGATGTTGTCGTCGCTCTGCATCAGCCAATCGACGCCGAGCGTCGCCTTGGCGTGGCGCGCGACGAACTCTTCGATGCCGAGCACCTTGTCGAGCCGCGGCTCCCACTTCGGCATCGAGGCGGCCCACGTCTTGAAGCGCTCCTCGGCCTTGCCGTGGCAGCTCGCGCAGGAAAAGCCGCTCGCGGTGCGCTTGGTGTAGAGCGCCTGCGCGTGCTCGATCGTCCACATCGCCGGGTTCTCGAGCGGGTCGAGATTGTCGCGCTTCTCGACGGGCCGCGGCCGCTTGTTCGGATCGTCGAGCTCGCTCTTGAAGACAGCCGGTGATTTCAGGGTCTTCAGGAAGGCGACGATGTCGCCGATCTCCTGGTCGTTGAAAAGGCCGTGCGTCCCCCACGGCGGCATCACCGTGCCCGGATTGTAGACGCGCGCATCGTAGACGTAGTTGAACAGCCACTCGTCGTCGCGTCCGGCATTGCCGATCTCGGAGAGGTCGGGGCCGACATTGCCCGGCAGATCGGCGCCGCCCGCCGGTCCCATGACGTGGCAGGCAAGGCACGAGCCGCCGCGGCTGCGGTCCGCCACGAGCTTGGCGCCTTTGGCCGGGTCGCCGGTGATCGGCTCGGCGAGCTTGCGCGGCTCGGTCGGCGCCGGCGGCGAGACGTGCGGATTGGCGAGCGTGCTGAACTTGGATTCGTCGCGCTTCGGCCAGCGCGGATCACGCTTCCACGGGCGTGCCGAGGCATCGTCCTTCGACAGCGGCGCCGGTCCTTTGCCTTCGGCGGCGATCGCATCGGATCCGAACGCGACAAGGCCGGCGACCAGCGCAGCACTCAGGGCCGTCGCGCCGAGGATATACGAGATGCCTCGGTTCATCATACCTCCCCCCGTTGCGACCTTCTTGTTGCGCTCTTTTGAACGCGGACTTTTTGAACGCGGACCAAAGCCTGATCCCGAAAAGTGGACGCCCGTTTCAGGCCGAGATCATGCTCCAATCGAACAAATAGAGCAGGACGGCAATTCGAAGAACAACCACCCTGCCCTAGCTGACGGTGATCGTCTCCTCGGCCGTCGTGACGGTACCGTCGTCGTCGACCCAGGTGAACTTGAACGTGCCGCTCTCCTCGACCCGCGCGGTGAACTGCAGATACGGGTTGGCCGCGACCGCCGGCTCGATGTCGGCGCTGAACACCGGCTTGCCGTTGAACTCGCAGGTGAACTTGTTGATGATCTTGCGCGGGACGATCTTGCCGCTCTGATCCTTGCGCAGCCCGGTTTCCATGACGTGCTGGACGAGCGTCTTGATCACGACGACTTCGCCCTTCTTGGCTTCCTTCGGAACTTTGAGGCGCGGCTTCTCGGCCATCGTTCTCTCCTCGATGATCAGCCGCCGCAGCCGCCGATGGTGACCTTCACGGGCTTGCTCGCGGTGAAGAACTTTCCGTCACTCGTCTTGGCGACGACGATGATGTTCTCGGTCGCGGCGAGACGGATCCGCGTCGCGGCTTCGGCGTGCCCGCTCAGGGGCGTCAGGCGGAACGTGATGATCCCGGGCCGCGGATTGCCGTCGGCCACGACCAGAATGTCGCTGACGTAACTCTCGGCCGTCATCGGGCTGTCCACCTTGACGGACAGCGGCACGGTGTTCCCGTTCTCGGCGATCTCCGGCAGGTCGATCGAAATGCGTCCCGCCTCCGCCGTCTTGCCGCCAGTGAACTTCGCGATCTCGTCGGCCGCCTCCTTGGGCGTCGCCGACGCCGGGGAGGCCCCCGCCAGCGCCATGGCCGAGCCGGCGGCTGCCAGCGCGAGGGCCTCGCGGCGCGTCAGATGTCGCATTCTCAAGCTCCTTGCAGCCGGCGCCTCGGGCGCCGGAACGACGCACCTTAGGACAACCATGCTGACCGATACAAATCGAAATGGCGAAAGAGAATGCAGCTTCTAACAAATAGCAGAAACGAAGTATATTTTTTCACTTCTCGGCAGCTTTGAGGAAGTCGCGAAAGCTCCGGGTTTCATAGGCCTTCTCGCGCACGTAGCGGAACATGGCCAGGAAGTCGTCCGGCCGCAGATAGCCGGCCATGCGCGCCACCTCGCGCTTGGTCGGCGTCTCGTCCTTGAGCCCGGCTGGCGTCTCGGGGAAGAACTGGAAGGTCGGCGTGTAGCGGACGCCATACCGGGCGGCGAGCTGCTTCTCCCCGAGCTCGGTGCCGTCAAAATCGGTCACCCTGCGCGAGCCGATGATGTTGAGCTGCAGCACGTCGAAGTTCGATTTGACGTAGTCCGCAATGTCCGGCCGCGCGAAATTCACCAGATGCGTCTCGCGGCAATATGGGCAGCCCTTCAGCTCCCAGATCACCGCCAGACGCCGCCCGGCCTTGTGCGCGGCTTCGAGATCGTCCGTGAGCTCGAGAAAGCTCTCGATGAACCACGGCTCACGATAGAGCCCGTCGTCCGTCAGTTCCGCCTCGGCGCGGGCGCCCGCGACGCTCAACAGCCCTGCCCCACCGCCGAGAACGATCTGTCGCCGCGTTAGCATCCGGTCACCAACGTCCCTTTGCCATCCGATCCGACAGTCCTTCGCGTCGGTCGCTTTTTGTTTACCGCATCGCGCCGCGCCGTTCACCATAATGGCGGTCTTCACCATACGGCGGTTCGCGCCGCGCCGGCGGCCGGCGACCGGTCGCGTGCGGTGGGAGAGACGTTATAATCGCCGCCCAACAAGGGTCTCGTCACGCTTCGGTGAAGATATGCGTCTGTTTTGCGCCGGGATGTTGCTTCTCGCCGTTCTCGTGGGCACGCCGGCGCACGCCGACGAGCTCCCCGAGTTTCACGCCGCGCTCGAGACCGTGTCGTCGCACAATCGCGCCGCGCTCGGCTATCTGCGCACCGAGAACACCGATCTCGCGCTCTTCGAGCTCGACCACATGCGCGACGCCTGGTCGTCCTTCGCCGCGCGCTTCGGCAAGGAGCGCCCGGGGGCGCTGCGCGGCAATCCGCTCTACGCCACGATGCTGGTCGATGTGCCAACCCGCATCGTCACGGCGCGGATGATGGTCAATACCGGCCGGCTGGCGATCGCCCGCCATTCTCTGATGGCCATCCGCCGGGAGATCAGTGAGGTCCGGCGCAAGAGCCACATCGAGGTGCTGGCCGATGCCGTGCTCGACGCCAACGTGGCGATGGACGCACTGTCGGCTTACGCGGAGGTCCCGCCCGATTGGTCCAAGGTCGGGATCGACGCGGAAATCACCGCCAAGCTCGCGTCTTACGGCAGCGCGCTCGCGCGCTGCGATGCGATGGCCTCCGACGCGATCCGTGCCGATCCCGAATTCCGCCGCCTGATCGACGGCGCGGCCGCTTCGCTCGGCTCGGCCGCGCGGGCGATCACGACCAAGGATACCGATCTGCTCGAGCGGGTTCTGTCCGAACTTCGCGCGCTCGATAATCTGCTCGCATTCCGCTACGGATGAGGCCGACAGGTCACCCCCGCATGCGCGCCACCGGATCGGCGGGCGCGACATCCAATATGCGCAGCTGCACGCGCTCCTCGCCTTGCCAACGATCGACCGAGAGCGAGCCGGCCACGTGCACCGGCTGACCCCGGTGCTGCAGGAGCGCCTCCCCGAGCTTTTGTCCGGCCGCCCGGAACGCAATCGCCTGCAGGCTGTGCCCGTCACCTGATCGCAGCCGCGCGCGCACATGGGCCTGGCCGATGACTTCGGCATGCGCGAGCGTGTGCGACGGCAGGGCGAGAACCGGCTCCGGATTGCCAGCCCCGAACGGGCCGGCGCGCGCCAGGGTGGCGCAGAGCTCGGTCGTGGCCGCCGCCGCAGTGATCGCGGCATCTATGCGCAGCGCATCCTCGCGCCGGGCGGCTTCCACCCCGGGCGCCAGCGTCTCCTCCAGGAAGGCGCGGAAGGCCTGCAGCGCCGATGTCCTCAGCGTCACGCCCGCCGCCCTGGCGTGGCCGCCCCCCTTCCCCAGCAGGCCCCCGGCCAGCGCGTGACTCCCCGCGCGGCCGAGCTCTACGCCGGCGCTCGACCGGCCCGAGCCGGTGCCGGTCTCGCCCGGTCCGAGCGCGATG
>CAYVBN010000673.1:0-6201 GCA_964449645.1 uncultured Hyphomicrobiales bacterium | reverse complement strand
TGGAGAGGTGCCGAAGCAGGCCGGCAACAATCATCCGACCAGCATTCCGACCGGCGTGTTCAAGACCGCCGACGGCCACATCAATGTCGCCACGACGGGCCAGAAGATGTGGGAGCGGTTCTGCAAGGCGATCGACGCGCCCGAACTGATGGACAAGCCGGACTATTCGAGCGCGGCCGCGCGCTCGAAGAACCGCGACGCGCTCAACGTCGAGATCGACCGCTACCTCGTGCGCAGGACGAGCGCCGAATGGGTCGATCGCTTCAACAAGGCGGGCGTCCCGTGCGGCCCGATCTATTCCATCGACCAGATGTTCGGCGATCCGCAGGTGAAGCACCTCGGCATCGCGCAGGAGGTCAAGAAGCAGAACGGCAGGAAACTGCGGCTGCTCGGCCAGCCGGTGACGCTGTCGCGCACGCCGAGCAAGCTCGCGGTGGCGCCGCCCGACCTCGGCGAGCACACCGACGCGGTGCTGCGCGAGTTCGGCTTCAGCAAGGCGGAAATCGCCGCGCTGCGCCGCACGCAGGTGGTCTGACGGCCGGGCGACGAGACACGAGGACGAGCAGATGACCCAGACCGACAAGATGCTGTCCCGCAAGGAGGGACGCGTCGGATACGTGATCTTCAACAATCCGCAGCGCCACAATGCGGTCTCGCTCGACATGTGGGAAGCGGCCGCGCGCATGCTCGACGGCTTCGCCAAGGACGACGAGGTGCGCGTCGTCGTGCTGACCGGCGCCGGCGGCAAGGCCTTCGTGTCGGGCGCCGACATCTCCAAGTTCGACGACGAACGGGCAACGCTCGAGGCCGTGGCGCGCTACAATGCCATGACCGAGAAGACCTATGCGGGCGTGAGTGATTTCCCCAAGCCGACCATCGCGATGATCCGCGGCTACTGCATCGGCGGCGGGGTCGGGCTCGCGGTCGCCTGTGACCTGCGCATCTGCTCGGACAATTCGCGCTTCGCCGTGCCGGCCGCCAAGCTCGGGCTCGGCTACGATTATCCCGGCCTGAAACGGCTGATCGATGTCGTCGGGCCGTCCTTCGCCAAGGAGATCTTCTTCACCGCACGCCAGTTCGACGCCGAGGAGGCGCGCCTCATGGGGCTCGTCAATCGGGTCGTGCCCGAGGGCGAGCTCGAACGCTACGTCGAAAATTACGCCGAGATGATCGCCGCGAACGCGCCGCTCACGGTCAATTCCGTCAAATATATCGTCGGAGAGGCCGTGAAGGACGAATCGAAGCGGAACATGGCGCGGTGTGCCGAACTCGTGAAGCAGTGCTTCGCCAGCAACGATTATATCGAAGGCCGCAAAGCCTTCATGGAGAAGCGCAAGCCGAACTTCACCGGGACCTGAGGCTCATCCGAGGTGCGCGACGAAACGCCACAGGCGGGACGGGTGCGCAGTCGATGTTGATACTCTGTTGGAACCAAAACAAAGCCGCCGAAAAGAAAAGAACGGGCGGCGAGGGGGGATGACGTGGCTTCGGTCGAGTTGCGGAATCTGACGAAACGTTACGGCGGCTTGGCGGTCGTCGACGACGTGTCGCTGCGCATCGAGCACGGGCTTCTGGTCTGCCTGCTCGGCCCCTCCGGATGCGGCAAGACCACGACGTTGCGGCTGATCGCCGGCTTCGTCGAGCCGACCGCCGGCGAGATCGCGGTCGGCGATCGGATCGTCTCCTCGCCGGCCCGCACGCTGCCGCCCGAGAGCCGCAACATGTCGATGATCTTCCAGAGCTATGCGCTCTGGCCGCACATGACGGTGGCGGAGAACGTCGCCTATGGGCTCACGCTCCGCAAGCTCGGCCGCGACGTCATCGCCAAGAAGGTCGCCGGCATCCTGGCGACCACGCAATTGTCGGCGCTGGCCGATCGCTACCCGGGCGAACTGTCGGGCGGCCAGCAGCAGCGCGTCGCGCTGGCCCGCGCGCTCATCGTCGAGCCGCAGACGCTCCTGCTCGACGAGCCGCTGTCGAACCTCGACGCCAATCTGCGCGAGGAGATGCGTTTCGAGGTGCGGCGGCTGCACGACGAATATCGCTACACGACCGTGTACGTTACCCACGACCAGTCCGAGGCGATGACGACCGCCGATCTCATCGCGGTGATGAATTCAGGCAAGATCGAGCAGATCGGACCGCCCGAGGAGATCTACGACCGCCCGCGCTCGGAATTCGTCGCCCGCTTCATCGGCGCCAGCAACGTGGTGAAGGGCAAGACGCTCGACGACAGCCGCATTTCGCTCGCCGGGACTCCGTTCCGCTGCTCCGGCGCGCGGTTGCCGGCCGGCGAGGCCGCGTTTTCGATCCGCCAGCACGACATTCGCCTGCTGACCGCGCAGCCGACCGATGCCGAGAACGTCGTGCCGGCCACCGTCACGCGAAACGTCTTTCTCGGTGACACGCGCGACTATATGGTTGAGCTTGCCGACCGGACGCAGCTTCGGGTGGTGACGTCCCCCGAAACGAGCGTGCCGCAGGGCACGCAGGTCTGGCTCCACGTGCCGCCCGAGCGATGCCGGGCGCTGATCGGTTAGGAAACGGGAAGGCCTCCAGCGAGACCTGACCCAACGGACAGAGCGGAGATTTCCAGCGCACAGTTTCACACATTGAGAGCCGCGTTCAGGCACAACGAAGGCCGGGCGACACAGGGAGGAACATATGCAGGGAAAGTTTTCGAGGCGCGACGTCCTGAAAGGGTCGACGGCATTCGCGGCGACGACGGTGTTTGCTTCGCCGCTGCGGGCGGCGGCGCCGCCGCCCGCGGAGATCACTCCGCAGATGATCGAAGCCGCCCGCAAGGAGGGCAAGGTCATCTGGTACACCTCGGTCGATCTGCCGCTCGCCGAAAAGGTGGCGAAGTCGTTCGAGGAGAAATACCAGGGCATCTCGGTCCGGGTGGAGCGCACGGGCGCCGAGCGTGTCTTCCAGCGCATCGGTCAGGAATACGGCAGCGGCATCCACGCGGTCGACGTGGTCAATTCGTCCGACGCCGCGCATTTCATCATCTGGAAGCGCGATGGAATCCTAGCGCCCTACGTGCCCGAGGATGTCGCAAAGTTCTACCCGCCGGAGCACAAGGACCCGGACGGAATGTTCGCGAGCTTCCGCGTCTGGCTGAGCGTCATCGGCTACAACACCAGTCTGGTGAAGGCGGCCGACGCGCCGAAGAGCTTCGCCGATCTGCTCGACCCGAAATGGAAGGGCAAGATCGTCAAGGCGCATCCGGGCTACAGCGGCACCATCATGACCGCGACGTACCAGATGTCGCGCGACCTCGGCTGGGGCTTCTTCGAGAAGCTCGCCAAGCAGAACATTATGCAGGTGCAGTCCTCGGCCGACCCGCCGAAGAAGCTCGCGCTCGGCGAGCGCGCTGTCATGGCCGACGGTAACGAGTACAACATGTTCCAGCTCAAGGAATCGGGCCGGCCGGTCGAGATCGTCTATCCGACCGAAGGCGCGCCGCTGATCGTCGGACCGAACGGGCTGCTCAAGAACGCCCCGAACCCGAATGCGGCGCGGCTCTTCCAGAGCTTCTGCTTCACCCCGGAGGCGCAGCAGCTCATCATCGACATCGGCGGACTGCGGTCGATGCATCCGCAGACCAAGGAAAAGCCCGGACGGCGGCCGTTCAAGGACATCAAGGTGATGAAGGACGACCCGGCCGCGGTCGAGAAGACGAGCGAGGAGATCAAGGCGCGCTACGTGAAGATCTTCCACGTCTGATCCGCATCCGGGAGGGGACCATGCCGCGCGCAGCAGTCTCGAGGCGCACTGTCCTCAAGGGGGCGGCAGCCGTCGCCGCCGGGCTTTTCGCGGAGCCGCTGCGGGCGGCTCCGCCCGAAGCCTCGGCGATCACTCCGCAGATGATCGAGGCCGCCCGCCGGGAGGGCAAGGTCGTCTGGTACACCGTCATGGACTTGCCGGTCGCCGAGAAGCTGGCGAAAGCGTTCGAGGCGAAGTTCTCCGGCGTGCCCGTGCGGGTCGAGCGCAACGGCAGCGAGCGGCTGTTCCAGCGCCTCGGGCAGGAATACACGAGCGGCATTCACGCCGCCGACGTGGTGAACAGCGCGGATGCGGCGCATTTCCTCGTCTGGAAGCGCCAGGGCTGGCTCGCGCCCTATCTGCCGCAGGAGGTCGCGCAGCACTACGACAAGCAGCACGTCGACTCGGACGGCATGTACGTGACCTCGCGCGTGTGGCTGAGCTCGCTCGGCTACAACACCAAGCTGGTGAAGCCCGAAGATGCGCCGAAGAGCTTCGCCGATCTGCTCGACCCGAAATGGACCGGCAAGATCGTCAAGGGTCATCCGGCCTATAGCGGCACCATCATGACCGCGACGTTCCAGATCGCGCGTGATCTCGGCTGGGGCTATTTCGAGAAGCTCGCCAAACAGAAGGTGCTGCAGGTCCAGTCCTCGACCGATCCGCCCAAGAAGCTTGCGCTCGGCGAGCGCGCCGTGATGGCCGACGGCAACGACTACAACCTGGTGCAGCTCAAGGAAGCCGGCCAGCCGGTCGAAGTCGTCTATCCGCTCGAAGGGACTCCGATCGTCACCGGCCCGAGTGCCGTCCTGAAGGCCGCGCCCAATCCCAATGCGGCGCGGCTGCTGCAGAGCTGGCTCCTGTCGGCGGAAGGCCAGCAGATCCTCGTGGATTTCGCCGCCCAGCACTCGGTGCACGCGCTCGTGCGCGAGAAGCCCGGGCGCAAGGCCCTGCGCGACATCAAGCTGATGAAAGAGGATCCGGCGGCGGTCGAGGCGCAGAGCGACGAGATCAAGGCGCGCTACACGCAGCTCTTCAAGGTGTGAGGATGCCGAAGAGATTTCACGGAGGCTGCCGGTGAGCGTCGCCCTTCCCGCACCGGTCGAGCGGCGGACCTTCCGCTTCGACCTGTCCTGGCCGATCCTGATCGGCTTCGTGGCGGCGCTCTGCGTCCTGATCGTGCTGCCGCTGTCGTGGCTCGTCTACTACAGCTTCACCGATCGCGCCGGCACGCTGACGCTCGACAACTTCCGCCAGCTCCTCACCAGTCCGGCCTTCGTCGACCCGCTGGTGACGACCGTCATCCTGGCGACGAGCTCGAGCATCCTCTGCTGCCTCGTCGCCGCCCCGATGGGCTGGCTGGTCGCGCGCACCGACATGCCGCTGCGGCGCACCGTGCGGGCGCTGGTGACGGCCTCGTTCGTGACGCCGCCCTTCCTCGGCGCCATCGCCTGGGAGCTCCTGGCGGCGCCGAACAGCGGCCTTCTGAACAAGGCGTTTCGTGCGCTCACCGACGCGCCGCAGGACGAGTATCTGTTCAACATCTATTCGCTCGGCGGCCTCATCTTCGTCATCTCCTGCTACACGTTTCCCTACGTATTCGTGCTGATCGCGAACGCGCTCGATCGCATCCCGGGCGACCTCGAGGACGCGTCCTCGATGCTCGGCGGCCGCATCTGGACGACGGCGCGGCGCATCACCATTCCGCTCGCGATGCCGGCGCTGCTCGCCGGAGCGCTGGTGGCGTTCCTCCAGGCCATGACGCTGTTCGGCTCGCCGGCGATCCTGGCGCTGCCGGCGGGCTTCCACACCATGACCACCAAGATCTGGAGCCTGTTCCAGTATCCGCCCAAGCCCGAGCTCGCCGCCGCCGCCTCGCTGCCGCTGCTCGTGCTCACCATCCTGCTGTTGCGGGCCGAGCACGCGATCCTCGGCCGGCGCAGCTATTCGGTGGTCGGCGGCCGTCAGGGATCGCCGCGGCTCGTCGCACTCGGCCGGTTGAAATGGGTCGCGCTCGCGCTCTCGATGGCGATTCTGCTCTGCCCGGTGTTCCTGCCCTACGGCGCCCTGTTCAACGCCGCCTTCTCGCGCGTCCCCTCGCAGTTCATCTGGTTCGACAATTTCACTTTCCACAACATCGATTTCGTCTTCTTCGAACTGTCGGCAACCAGGCTCGCGTTCAAGAACACCTTCATCCTCTGTACGCTCGCCGCGACGGTCGGGACCCTCATGGCGGTGGTGATCGCGTATCTCACGACCCGCAAGGCGATCACCGGGTACCGGGCGCTCGGCTTCCTCGCGACCGCGCCGGTCGCGGTGCCCGGCATCGTGCTCGGCGTCGGACTGTTCCTGAGCTACGCCCGTCCGCCCTTCGTGCTCTACGGCACGTTGTGGATCCTGCTCATCGCCTTCGTCACCATCGCGCTGCCGGCC
>CAYVBN010000672.1:0-8674 GCA_964449645.1 uncultured Hyphomicrobiales bacterium | reverse complement strand
CTACGACGACATCTTCGATTATGCGTTCTGGGCGCCCGACTACTATGAGGATCCGTTCTGGGCGTATGGCTATCCGGACATCTACGCCACCATCTTCTCGCCCTATGGGTACGACGATCTCGTCGGTTACGACGACGTGGTCGGCTCGGCCGGCCCGAGCGGAAGCGGAGCGGTCCGCGCCTCGACGAGCCGGAGTCGCAGCCGCAGCGCCCGGACCACCACGGCCCAGTCGCTGGCGAACCGCCTCGCGCAGATGTGCGGGAGCGACGCGCGCGAGGTCGCCAGTTGGCCGGTCGACCAGATCCAGGACCTGGTGAAGCCGACCGACCAGCAGCGCCAATTGCTGGACGACCTTGCCAACGCTTCGGTGCAGGCGTCGCAGCTCATCAAGAACTCCTGCCCGACCGACATCTCGCTCAGCCCGTTGGGCCGGCTCGACGCCATGGGCAAGCGCATCGACGCGATGATCCAGGCGGTGAACCTCGTGCAGCCTCCGCTCACGAAGTTCTACGATTCGCTCACCGATGAGCAGAAGCAGCGCCTCAACGCCATCACGGCGCAGGGCAGCACCGCCCGTCAGGGCAATGCGCAATCGCTGACGCAGAGCTGCGGCCAAGTCACCCCGGACGTGACCACGTGGCCGGAGGAGCAGATCGACAAGGCGGTCCACCTGAACGACTCGCAGCGCGAGGCGCTCGGGCGGCTCAAGGATGCGACCAGCAATGCCGCCGACATGCTCAAGTCGGCCTGTCCGGGCGAGATGCCGATCACCCCGGTCGCACGGCTCGAAGCCGTCGGCAAGCGTCTCGACGCCATGCGGGATGCGGTGAAGACGGTGCGGGCCGCCCTCGCCCCGTTCTACGACTCGCTCAGCGACGAGCAGAAGGCGCAGTTCAACGAGGTCGGCCAGACGCTCGCGCAGCAGGGCCGAAGCTGATCGTCGCACCCGCTTTCAAAGACAACGGCCGGCGCACACGCGCCGGCCGTTTGCTATCTGCTTCGGCCGTTGCTGCGCCGAAGCCCGAGCAGCGACCGTGAGGAGCCGGCTATGTGCCCATCAGGGCTGTTGGGCTTCGCCCGCCTTGCCGGTCAACGCCAGCACGCGTCCCCAGAGGTAGAACATCCCCCACCACCAGATCGCGCTCAGCATCAGCAAGAAGAAAAGGCCGCCCCACCCTGTCCCAAGATCATAGGTGCCGAAGCGGATGTGATCCCTTGAGTGTCCATCGAAAGGAATCCAGACAAGCATCGCTATCCCAAAGGCCCAGGCGACATAGCGCTTCCATGCAGAGGCGTTGTTTCGCCGCAATACGGCGCCGGCTGCCGCCACGCCCGCTCTGAGGCGATCGCGTTCCGGAATCAGCATCACGCCCGCACAGAAGAAGAAGCAGCCGAGGATGAGCCACTGAAAGGCAATGACGTTGCTGACGTAAGGCGCGCGCCACAAATCCCCGATGAACGAGGTCGGCCGCGAGGAGATGCACCGAAGGAACGACCCGCGCCATGGCGTCGACGACCGGCTGGGTCTCGCGAATCCAGGCACCCCAATAGTTCTGGTCCGCCATGGCAAGGACGAACGTGTAGGCGAAGGCCACGAGCACGCCGGCAAATGTCACTTTGACGGCCTCTTTGTAACGCTGCGACTGAGCCGCCGCGAAAGCGGCGCCTGCTCTCCCCGCAACCTCCCTTCGATTCATCGTCGGTGACGGGCGTATGTCCGTGTTCGCCATGGGTAAGCCCTTCCAAAGGCCAAATCTCCCAACGGCGTAGCAACACGCGGTCAATTTTCTCTTGTGGCGAATGCCTCAATTCGAGGGATGCGGGCGCGCATTCCCGTCGAGCGCGATCCGTTTTGCACAAGATCGCGCTCCAACTCTCTGAACTGGCGCATGATCTTATCGGCGAGCCGCTGACACTTCGCCGGATCATGCGCAGATCAATTACGGCAGGGAAGGTCCGCGCACCGCGAAATTGGAAATGAGCGCCCTACTCGGCCCGCGCCCGGCCCTGCATGTGCTCGAGCACGTCGGCGGTCGGCCAGCAGTCGACCTTGAGGCCGCTCGCCCGCTGATAGGCGCCAAGCGCGGCGCGCGTCAGCATGCCGGCCTTGCCGTCGATCTTGTCGTGGTAGTAGCCGTGGCTCGTCAGATAACGCTGCATGCGCTCGAGGTCGGCGGTCGGCAGTTGCGCCACCTTGGCCCACGGCGTCTCGAACGGCCGCGGATCGCTGATGCGGTCGCTGAGATGGCCGACGAACAGCACGTAGAGATCGGAGAAATTGTACTCCTTGATCACGTAGTAGTTCTTGGGCGTGAGGAACGCCGGGCCGTAGAGGCCGGCCGGCAGCAGCAGCGACGCCGGCTGCGCCAGTTCCGCGGCGTCGAGCTTGCGACCATAGGCCGGCGCGAAGCCGCGCTTGATCCACTCGCCGATCGGCATCGTCACGCCCGGCTCGGCGATGGTGCAGTCGACGCTTTTGGGCGCGCGCACCTCGTAGGCCCAGCGCTTGCCGCGCTGCCAGCCCTTGCCCTCGAGCTGCTTCGCCGCCGAGGCGAGCGCGTCGGGTACCGATTTCCAGATGTCGGCGCGACCGTCGCCGTCGAAGTCGACGGCGTATTTGTAGAACTCGGAGGGCAGCAACTGCGTGAGGCCCATGGCGCCCGCCCACGTGCTTTTCATGTCGGCGAGCTTGATGTGGCCGTCCTGCACGATCTTCAGCGCCGCGAAGAATTCCTGGCGGAACTGGTCCTTGCGCCGGCCGAGATAAGCCTGGGTCGCAAGCACCCGGATGGCGCTCTTGCCGTCGGCGTGGCGGCCGTAGTCGGTCTCGCGCGCCCAGATGGCGAGCACCACGGGCCCGGGCACGCCGAAGCGCTGCTCGATGGCGGCGAGCGTCGGCCGGTACTGCTCCAGGAGCTTACGGCCCTGCGCGGCGAGACGGTCGAAACTCGATTCGCGTAAATAGTCGGCCGGCGTCTGCACGAATTCGGGCTGGCCGGGCTGCGGCCGCGCCGGCCGTCCCGGGATGACGAGATCGGGCAACGAGAGATCGGGTTCGAGACCCCGCGTCGCCGCTTCGAACGTCGCGCGCGTGATGCCGGCGGCCTGCGCCTGCGGCCACAGGCCGGCGAGAAAGGCCCCGAATGCCGCATCGGCGGCCGCGGCCGGCTGCGCCGCGGCCAGGATCAGCCAGCAGCCCGCGAGGGCGAGCACGGCTTTCGTTCCCCGCCGAACCGCTGCGAAAATCACGATCTCCTCATGCGCCGTACGACCGATCGAACGTTCCGCGAACCCGGACGAATCGGAAACAGAGCGTGGCCGGTAAATGCGGCCTTAACAGGATGCGATTCTTATCACATGAGCGTCACATGAGCGCCGCGCGCACGCCGGACCGCGCGCGGCTTACTTCGCCGCGACGATGAACAGTCGCGGAAAGCGCAGCAGCACACAACCATCGAACCGCGCCGGATAGGCGCGCGCGATCTCGGCGGTGTAGGCGTCGAGGAACTGCCTTTGCGCCTGCGCATCGAGCGCGGCCAGAAAGGGTCGCAGCGCCGAGCCCTTGAACCATTCGACGATCGCCTCCGGCCCGGCGAGCACGTGCTGATAATGCGTGTGCCAGATGTCGACGTAGGCGGCGAGCGGCTTGAGCAGATCGTAATAGGCTTCCGGCGACGGCAGATCATGACGCGCCGCGTGATCGAGCTTCTCGGCCCAGGATCCGCGCTGCGCAACGGCGCGCATGAGGGCGAGCGCCGGCTCCTGGGTGTTGTCCGGCATCTGCACCGCCAGCACGCCGCCCTGCGGCAGCGCCGCCACCAACCGCCGCAGCACCGCCGTGTGGTCCGGCACCCATTGGAACACCGCATTGGCGAACAGGAGATCGGTCCCGGCTTCGGGCTGCCAGGTCGCGATATCGCCTTGTACGAACGGCCGTCCGGGCAGCCGCTCACGCGCCTGGCGGAGCATCTCGGGCGAGGAGTCGAGCCCGACCACCTCGGCCCCGGGAAACTGCGCGATCAGCAGCTCGGTGGAATTGCCGGGGCCGCAGCCGAGATCGACCACGCGCCGCGCCTTCTGCAGCGGCACTTGCGCCAGCAGGTCACGCGGCGGGCGCGTGCGCTCGTCTTCGAACTTGAGATACTGGCTCGCGCTCCAGTCGGCCATCGGTGCAGGCTCCCCAAAATGAACGCCGGTTTTCAGACAGGATCAAACGCCAATCAAGCGCATCAGGCGGGATGGACTCGCGTCTGCACCGCATCGCTCCGCGCTGCGGTGCGCCCGGGGAGCGCAGCGATAAGAGACATGGACTCGTCGGCCATCACGCGCGAACATCGACGCCACGCATGCTAGTGCGTAGGGCGGGATAGCCGAAGGCGTATCCCGCCATTCCCCCGAGAGACAGACAAGAGCTCAAACGGCGCAATACGCTTGCGCCATTGCGCCCTACGCACTGCGGTGCGCCCGGGGAGCGCAGCAATGAGCGACGGAGACAAATCAAGCGAACACCGAGGCAAAACACATTAGCGCGAGAATTTCTTGTACTTGATCCGGTGCGGAACGATCGCGTCGCCGCCCAGCCGCCGCTTCTTGTCTTCTTCATAGTCGGCGAAATTGCCCTCGAACCATTCGACGTGGCTGTCGCCCTCGAAGGAGAGGATGTGGGTGGCGATGCGGTCGAGAAACCAGCGGTCGTGGCTGATGATGACCGCGCAGCCGGCGAAGTCCTCCAGCGCCTCCTCGAGCGCCCGCAGCGTGTCGACGTCGAGGTCGTTGGTCGGCTCGTCGTGCAGGAGCACATTGGCGCCGGACTTGAGCATCTTGGCGAGATGAACGCGGTTGCGCTCGCCGCCTGAAAGCGAGCCGACCTTCTTCTGCTGGTCGGCGCCCTTGAAGTTGAAGGCGGCGCAATAGGCCCTGCTGTTCACCTCGCGCTTGCCGAGCTGCAGCACGTCGAGCCCGCCGGAAATCTCCTCCCACACGCTCGCCTTGTCGTTGAGCGTGTCGCGTGACTGGTCGACGTAGCCGAGCTTGACCGACTCGCCGATCCGGATCGTACCGGCATCCGGTGTCTCCTGGCCGGTGATCATGCGGAACAGCGTGGTCTTGCCGGCGCCGTTCGGGCCGATCACCCCGACGATGCCGCCGGCCGGCAGCTTGAAGGTGAGATTGTCGATCAGGAGATTGTCGCCGAACCCCTTGGTCAGCCCCTCGAAGTCGATGACGTTCTGGCCGAGCCGCTCGGCCACCGGAATGACGATCTGGGCGGCCTGCGGCCCCTTCTCGCCGGCCTGCTTGAGCAACTCCTCGTAACGCTGATAGCGCGCCTTCGATTTTGCCTGCCGGGCCTTCGGGCTGGCGGCGATCCATTCCTGCTCGCGCGCGAGCGTCCGCTGCCGCGCCTCCTCCTCGCGCCCCTCCTGTGCGAGCCGCTTCTGCTTCTGCGCCAGCCAGGACGAGTAGTTGCCCTGGTACGGGATGCCGTGCGCGCGGTCGAGCTCGAGGATCCAGCCGGTCACGTTGTCGAGGAAGTAGCGGTCGTGGGTGACGATCAGGATGGCGCCCGGATAGTTGCGCAGGTGCCCCTCGAGCCAGGCGACCGTCTCGGCGTCGAGATGGTTGGTCGGCTCGTCGAGCAGCAGGAGCTCGGGCTGCTCGAGCAGCAGCCGGCACAGCGCCACGCGGCGCCGCTCGCCGCCCGAGAGCGTCGAAACCGGGGTGTCGTCCGGCGGACAGCGCAGCGCGTCCATCGCCTGGTCGACCTTGGAATCGAGATCCCACAGGCCCTTGGCCTCGATCTCGTCCTGCAGCCGCGTCATCTCCTCGGCGGTCTCGTCCGAGTAGTTCATGGCGAGCTCGTTGTAGCGGTCGAGGATCGCCTTCTGGGCGGCGACCCCGTCCATGACGTTCTCGCGCACCGACTTGGCCGGATCGAGCTGCGGCTCCTGCGGGAGATAGCCGACCCGCGCCCCCTCCGCCGCCCAGGCCTCGCCGGTGTAATCCTTATCGAGCCCCGCCATGATGCGCAGCAGCGTCGACTTGCCGGCGCCGTTGACGCCGAGCACGCCGATCTTGGCGTCCGGATAGAAGGACAGATTGATGTTCTCCAGGACCTTCCGGTTGCCCGGATAGCTCTTGGAGAGGCCGTGCATGTGATAGACGAACTGGTGGGCCATCGTTGCCCGCCTCCTGTCGCTCAGAGCCCGATCCGCAAAAGTGGACACCGGTTTTGCTTCGGATCGCGTTCCAACTCTTATGAACGGACGCATGATCCTGGTCGGCGAACCGGCTCCCACTTCGCCGGATCATGCGCGAGGCATCGCTAGCCTGCTTGTCGGGAAATTCGCGGCTGATGTAGCCGCGCGCGCGCCGAAGGGCAAGGCGCCGTTCCGATATGGCCGGCCTGCGCGGGCAAGCCGCCGCCCCCGCAAAGCGCGCCGCGGGCCCCCTGCGCCACGACCGGACACCCGTGATTCCATCGCTCCCGGACCGGGCAGCGGCAGTCCCCTCCGAGGGAATGCGCACTTTCAAAGAACGGCGCGCGGGCGGCTGTGCATTTCTCGGCGCGGACACGCGAAATGTGTGACCGCCGTAACACACCGGAAAGCCTGATGCGTGCGAAACTCAATCGGCACTGGAAATCGTAACGGATTTTAACGAATTTGCTTCACATGATCGGCGGCGAACCTGGGCGTTCCACTGCAGGCCAGAGAGGACGGCGCAAGAGCAACCCGGGTCACGGCACATAGGCCG
Organism: uncultured Hyphomicrobiales bacterium; assembly: GCA_964449645.1. Classification (GTDB taxonomy): domain Bacteria; phylum Pseudomonadota; class Alphaproteobacteria; order Rhizobiales; family Xanthobacteraceae; genus CAYVBN01. The sequence goes on along the minus strand of CAYVBN010000672.1, from coordinate 1,921 downwards.
GCGGGAGATCGTCATGAGCATGAGCAACAGGACTCGTGGCCTTGGCAGAGCGCTGGCGCTCCTCTGGCGGACGATTGTGCGCGACCTCTTCGACTCTTACCGTCCCGAACTTCACTACATGCGCGGTCCCGGCCCACGGTGGCACGAGAAGCACGGGCGGCCCGCCGCCGGTTCGGTGGCCGGGCTGACGGAAGCCCCGGTCTGATCGCAAGCTTCGCCTGATTTCAAGCTTCCCTGATTCCAAACTTGCCATGACGGCCCGGCCGCAGGGCCTCGCCGACTGGCCGCCCGTGGCCTGAGCGATCCCGGCGCGCCGCGGCGCCGGACAGGCCCCCGCGTTCTCGCGGGTCGGGTCGCATTCCATGACCCCGCCCCATGATCCCGACCGGAGGCGTCCCGGGCACGGAAAGCATGATCCCGAACAGGGTGCCGGCTTTCGAACGGGACCATGCTCACTCAAACATGCTCACTCAAAAGAGAGGGAGCAGGCTGACGATTCGAGAAAAAGTCGTCCGGCTCTGGGCTATTGTGACGCCGCTCGCGCGGTCGGCGGACCCCGGCGCGCAGCCGGGACCAAGGATTGAGACAAAGGATTGGGACACATGCATCGTTGTGCGATTCTCGATGATTATCAGAACGTCGCGCTCGAAATGGCCGATTGGTCGAAGGTCACGGGCGAGGTCGAGTTGAAGGTTTTCAACGCGCCGCTCGGCAAGCCCGAGGACGTCGCCCGTGCGCTCAAGGGGTTTTCGGTCGTCTGCCTGATGCGCGAGCGCACGCCCTTCCGGCGCGCCCTCATCGAGGCGCTGCCCGATCTCCGCCTCCTCATCACCACCGGGGCCCGCAATCATTCGATCGATGTCGCGGCCGCCAACGAGCGCGGTGTCGTGGTGTGCGGCACCGGCACGTTCGGCAGCCCGACGGGCGGCATCGCGCTCGGGCTGATGCTCGAGCTGACGCGCCGCATCGGCTACGAGAACGCCCGGCTCAAGGCGGGCGCGCCATGGCAGACGACGATCGGGTCCGACCTTGAGGGCAAGACGCTCGGCGTGGTCGGACTCGGCAAGCTCGGCACGCGCGTCGCCAAGGTGGCGCAGGCGCTCGGCATGCGGGTGATCGCCTGGAGCCAGAACCTCACGCCCGAGCGCTGCCGCGAGGCGGGGGTCGATTATGCCAGCAAGGACGATCTCTTCCGTCAGGCGGACGTGGTGACGATCCACCTTCAGCTCAGCGACCGCACGCGCGGCCTGATCGGCGAACACGAGATCGCCCTGATGAAGCCGACCGCCTACCTCGTCAATACGGCGCGCGGACCGATCCTGGTCGAACAGGCGCTGCTCGCGGCGCTCCGCGAGCGCCGCATCGCCGGCGCGGGCCTCGACGTGTTCGACGTCGAACCGCTGCCGCTCGATCATCCGTTGCGCAAGATGGACAACGTCGTCATCACGCCGCATCTCGGATACGTGAGCGTCGAGAACTACCGGGCCTATTTCCGCGACATCGTCGATGACATCCGCGCCTGGCTCGACGGTAAGCCGGTGCGGGTCGTTCCGCCGAAATAGCGGACCGGTCGCGGCCGCCGCAAGGGACGCACTGCGCATCCGATAGGTACTCGTGACCACGGAGACGACGAGGGCCGCCGCATGTTCCCGTCGGCGCGATCCGTTGCGGCAAGTCGTTGCGATCGACTATACCGGAGGCCGATCCGCGGCCATTGCCAACCGCTATCGTCGGTCGCCGCGAACAGTGCGCGTTGGAGGCAGGCACGAATGCGGATGCTTCGTTCGGCGGCGGTGCTCGGGGTTGCGCTCGGCATCCAACAGCTTGGTCCGGCGCTGGCCGACACCGGCCGATCATTCGACAGGGTCTCGTTCTACTTCGCCGCGCATGAAGACGATTGGCAGCTCTTCATGAACCCCTC